>NZ_JBNHFD010000027.1:0-39922 GCF_059089865.1 Arthrobacter sp. Y3221157 | reverse complement strand
CGGCCTTGACCTGCGCGATCGCCCGACGGGTGGACCGCTCCGAGCCCGCATAACCCAACGTGAGTAGCTTCTCGTGGGCCTTATCAGCGCGGATCCGGCCCTTGGACGCCTCAACCCATTCCTCAATCTTGGGCAGGAACGCATCAGTGACACGCTCACGCGGCGCCGGCTCGGCAATCGGCCGGCCCGCATCCCGCGCCGCAACATGCCGGGCAACAGTGTGATGCGAACAGCCCGTCAGCTCCGCCGTGGCGCGCAACGATCCGGTCAGATCGTAGGCAGCAAGAATTTCCATGATTTCTCCGTCAGACTTCATACAGGGCCTCTTCCTGGTTCGCTTGGTGCGCTTAGACACCGTCATCAAATCCCGGGGAGAGGCTCCCACCGCTTAAGGCGCGGTCGGTTCAGTAAGGAAGTGGGCAGATCTCATGGCCACCGATGGGCAGTTCTACTGGCCGTCAGTGGGCACTTTCGTGGCCGCCTACGGGCAGTTTTTCATGGCCGCTAACAAACTCGAGTCGCTGCACCCCTTCCATCGACCGCCTTACGGGCGCCTATTAATGTCGGGGGCGCCGTCTATCGTGAGTAGAGAAGCTCGTCCAACCCGGGGGTGAGCCGAATACTCGCGAGGAGAGAACCTCATTGAACAGCCCGAGTGACAGTCGCTCCGTTTTCGTCGTGCACGGTCGTAATGAACCGCTCCGCAAGTCGATGTTCGACTTCCTACGGAGCATCAACTTGTCACCAATGGAGTGGACAACTGCCGTTGAACTTACCGGCGAGGGTTCGCCCTACATCGGCCAGGTGCTCGATGCGGCCTTCGACCATGCGACTGCTGTGGTTGTCCTGATGACACCCGATGAGGTGGCGTATCTACAGCCCCGATATGGTCATGGCGATAACGACCAGGAAACGCAACCAGCACCGCAAGCTCGTCCCAATGTGCTGTTCGAAGCCGGCATGGCGCTGGGGCGTGATGCCAAACGAACGGTGCTCGTGGAAGTGGGTGAAGTTCGTCCGTTCAGTGACGTTGCTGGACGTCATGCAATCCGGCTTTCGAATTCTTCGGCGAGTCGTCAGGCTTTGGCGAACCGCCTTCGAACAGCAGGCTGCGCTGTCGACCTCAACGGCACCGATTGGCACACCACTGGCGACTTCACAGCCCCGCCTCCTCCAGGGGAAGGCCTCCCACTCGGACGTCGGCTCCCGAGCGGCGCCCCGGCGAGAAAGGCAGTCGATTTCGATCTCAAGTACTTCAATAAGGGTGGTAACCGCCTCGACAAGCTGCAGGTGGTGAACCGAGGAACGGAGACCGCCTATGACGTCGCCCTGTCCTTGCCTGAAGACGCAGCCCTCGATCTGCGTTCGACGGCTGTGGGATCAATTGCGAAAATCCCGGGCGGTGGCCGCTCCGTCACGGTGGATGTCTTCAACACGAGGCGGATGATGGGAGGCCCGCGAGGGGCGGACGCCTTCGACATCACCATCACAGCGCGGACCGAGAGTGGCGATCAGGTGGTCCAAGAAGTTTTTCTCGATCTGAACGGATGATGACATGGATGAAGAAATCCGAGTTCCAGTGAGCCTGCCACTCGACAGTGATGGCTTCCTTCGGCGCGAGTGCCCGACCTGCGAACAAGAGTTCAAGTGGTACAGCCATGCCGAAGGTGATGGTGACGCGGAGCCGGCCTCCCAATACTTTTGTCCACTGTGCGGCGTTGCATCCGGGCTCGATTCATGGTGGACCCCTGCCCAGCTTGAGTACGGCTTTGGAAGTGCCAGTGGGGCGATCGATCAGGCAATGCAGGACGCCTTGGCGGACGCGTTCAAGGGGGTCAAAGGAATGAAATTCGAGCCGAACTCGTCATTTAGCCTTGATATTGAGACACCGGACCCACTTATAGAGCCTGACGACATGGTAATCGTCGAATCGCCCTGCCATCCGAATGAGCCACTTAAGGTCCCTGAGGCTTCCACCGAACACGTATTTTGTCTGATTTGCGGTGCACCGTTCGCTGCTTAGTTAGGGAACGGCCCGCGGCCATCGCCCGGGCGCGAGGGCAGCGACCTCCCAGCGGGCTTTGGCGCTATCGGGCGGATAGAGGCCTTAGGCTTGGCGGGCGTTGTGGTGGATCAGCCTTTTGACTGTGATGACGGTGGCGGGAATTAGAAGAATTGCGCTGCAAACTAGCTGGACGACGGTGGTATTGATGTTCCCGGCGCCTGGCCAGGGGACGTAGCCGAAGCGGTTACCACCATATTCCACAAACTCCGTGATTGAAGTAGCGACGCCAATCACCGCCAGAAGTGCCAAGGCTACCCAGACAAGGCTGCTGAGACGGATAGTCACGGGCGCGTTGGAGGGTTGGGGTGTAGCCGTTGATGCGTTCATCTTCTTGCCCTTTCGTTGGTGCTTCCTACTCCAGCTGACGTCCCCGGGCAGTCCCCGGAGCGCACGACTAGCTATTGCCCGGTCAATTGATCCTGGTGAAAGTTCCCGTTGCTGCCCGTCCGCGAGTTGCTCGTAGATGTCAGAGAGAAGTTCTTGACGTCTTTCGTGCGCCACGTTCGCCGGCACGAAGCTTGTGTAGAAGTCCACCCATCGGAGGACTGCCGACATCGTTCTCGAAGTCGGGATGTCATAGAGAGCGGTCATGGCTGAACCGGGCGGAGGGTAGCTAGCGGACGCGGTGTCGTGGCCGGGCCGGGGTGGGATGCATGGAGCGCGGCGACTCCCTTGGATGAAATGCGGTAGAGGCGTCGGCGCGGCCGACGTTCAGCCTCTGCGATCTCAGGATCTTCCCACTCGGTTTCCAGTAGGCCGGCTTCGGCCATGCGCGCCAGGGCCTTGTATAAGGTGCCATGGCCCGTTAGCGACTTTCCGCCATCCCCAGACAGAGCACTCGCAAGCGCAAATCCGTACATGGGTTTGCGGTCTGAATGGGCGTCCCTGGCGATTTCCAGGACGCGAAGTTCCAAAGGAAGTAGCGTCCCTGCTTTTCGTCGCGGCATGCTGAAAGAATAGGAAGATACCTTCCTTAAGTCAATGCCCTGCCTACCTGTTGATATCCCGTGTAACCCTCTTCGTCCAGCATGCTTGGCGAACCTGGAGACCCTGCTCAATGAACTGGGGCTGGGGATGAGCCACATTATCCGCATGACGATCTACCTCACTGACTACCAGGATTTCGAGGCCATCAATACCGTCTATGCACAGCGACTGACCCCGCCGTTTCCGGCCCAGGACTACCGTCCAAGCGGCTAGTTTGCCGCTGGGTGCGAAGGTGCAGATCGAAGCAACAGTTCATCTTCCCAACATGGGATAAGGGACTGAGGTTTGCAGCACTTTAAGGATCTGTCTCGAAACTTCTCCGTCTCGAATCCCTAGGTTTCTGCGATGGCCTGGCGCTCACGTCGAAATTGCCAACGATGCTTCGGCAAAAGGTTCACCTGAGCGGGTTGACCGTTAATCCTGCACACCGTCGCCGGCCTCGCAAGCGTGGGACCCACCTCCCGGCGGACCTCGTGTCCGCCGCACTCCGGGTGACAAATAGCGCTGCGAAAAGAACGCCATTTAGCGTTGCGAATCACACCGGTGGGCGCTGCGGATGTCCCGACCAGTGTCTTGAGATGCTTTTGATTTCCGAAACGTGCCAATGAGCGCCTGCACCAGGGTGTGCATGAGTCGAAACTGATCTCCGTGCAACTCTTCATTGTCACGGGTTCTATGCCGGAGGAGACTTGAGGCGACGGCATCCGGATCTCGAGCCGCCAGCGGGGCCACCCGGCTGCGGGGCCTCACAGCCCCTTTAGCGGCTTGGTGGATTGATGAGCTCCATGACATCCCTCGAAAAGGCCGGTCAGTGGACGCGCCATCTCTTGCCCTTGGTGGCTGTCGCACTGATTGGATGTCTCGGCGGGTGCGAGTATGAGTCCGACGACGTCCCCCTCCCGTCCACCAGTTCTCCGACTACGGAGGCTCGAACGGCCCCGCCACTGCCGGACGGAAGCGGCACCCGCACGGTCCCACCGCTGCCGGAGAGTGGCGACATCGACGCCGGCACATACCTCGTCCCCGTCGCCGGCTACAAGGAACCTTTCGAGATCACCGTCCCAGACGGCTGGTTTGCTATCGACAGCAAAAGCCTGGGCAAGGACGACGCGGATCACCCGGCTGAATGGGCCGTCTACGTGACTCTTTGGCCCGCCAACTATGTGTCGATGGACGCATGCACCTGGATGGGCGCCCTTGCCGATGTCGGTCCGTCGGTCGAGGCCTTCATTAGGGCTATGGCGGCGCAGTCGTCAGCGGCGAGCAGTCCTCCCGCCAAGGTCATGGTAGGCAATTACTCCGGCTTCGAGTTCGACCACTCCGTCGAGGGCGATGTGGACATCAACGCCTGCGACGCCGACAGGTTATGTATCTACTCAGAAAATAGGTATACCTGCACACACGGGTACTCGACTCGGGGCGAGCGTGAAACCTACCGGGTGGTCGACCTGAACGGCCAGCGCGCTGTGATCGGGGTGAGGGAACTTCACGAATCAATCAATCCTGAACTGACGAGAGAGGCACGCGCCGTCTTCGACTCGATCGTGTTCAAGTCCGACAAGTGACCAGCTGATCCGATATGTGATCCCGCCCTCGCGCGCCGGCTCCTTCTCCGAAACCCACCTGCATGTCTCATAACCGAGGCGCCTCAAAACGCAAGGGTTTCGAGACGGCGGGGAGTGTAGCGGTTGGCGCACCTACACCGTGCATTTCATCGTGCAGGGTAAACGTGCGTACAGAGGCTAACAACAGCGCCGAGGGAAGAACTTATGTCTGGCTGCGCGCTCGACGACCGGCTAACGGGCAGAGGCTATCCGGCGGCGCAATGCAGAGAGAATACCCACTATACAATTTTCAAGTAATGGGGTTACAGTGAACTACAGCAATCCACAGGGACAACCGGAGGGATCTGGGGAACCATGGCTACTGAATGGGTTCTGCTTCCGGTGCCGCAAGAGGATTACGCGGAGCTGAAGCAAATAGTCGAGTACCGACAGCAGCAGCGAGGTGAGGCATCCTCCCCCTCGACGGAGGAGCTGCGCGGGGACGAACTGGCGGTCGACGCGGTGCGGCGCGCCGCCTTCGGCGAGCACAAGGCCTGGCCGGCGTCTGCGCTCACGCGCCTGGCCGAAGGGTCGACGCTCACCACGCAGCGTTGGGCGAGGGTTATGGACCTGTGCGCGCAGAACCCGGGCGTGATGTTCTCGACCGAGGACGTGTCAGCGAAGACGGGAATCTCGGTCAACGAGTGGCGCAACGCGTGCCGTAAGATCCGCGCCCACCTTAAGAAGCACTACCCGGACGTGCCGCAGTGGGAGCGCGAACCCCACGCCGGGAAGCCCGTGTGGCCGCTGGTGACCATCTCCGGCCGTGACCTGAAGGTGCCCGACCAGCTGTACGTCGGCATCACTGCAGAACAGGCCGAGCTCTGGACGAGTGTCCGCTGAGCGCCGCCAGCGCGACAACGCTGCATAGGTACGCCTAGCTCGACTAGGCACTACGCGACAATCGCGCACTTGCCTCCATATGTGGGCACTGAACGGTGGATGATTTTGCGGTCGTTGGGTCGGTCACTCGGATAACTACGCAGGCTGGCCCCTGGACAAGGGGCATACCCGGAAACGGTGCGGCGCGTCATCGCAGGCTCTGACGGTGTAGGAAGTTGGTAAGCTCAGTTGGCCCTCCACAAACGCACACGGGCCATCTATCGCAAACGGAGCAACGCCAAATATCGTTGCGATCCACAGGCTACCGTTATGGAGACCCGACTCAAAGCCAATCGTTCGAAGTAGTCCTGGCGCAGACTTACGGCATGGATCCTGAGCTCGTAACCAGTTCGAATGACTGCATCACCGAACGGCACCCGGAGGGCAAGCGTGTTGCCGCAGTGTCTGTACGAGGATCCCCTTACGGGCATTTAAACTCATCTCCGGACCGGAGCCATGTGTCTTATAACCCAGGTGCCTGAAATCGCTAGGTTTTAGAGACAAGGGCAATACAAGCGAGGCCTTTACCAGTAGCGCCCGAAAATGGTCTGGATGTAGATCAGCATTAGGGCGTAACCAATGCTGCATAGCCAAACATACGGCCACGGGCTTCGCGCCTGCTCCGCCAAGGGCTTCCCCCGCCTTCCTTGCGGGTGAAACACGAGCACATAAAGGCTGAGAGGTTTCCACCTATAGACAGCAAGTGATACCGCCACGAAGAGCGCCGAAAGGAATGACAGGGTGGCTATGCATTGGAAGTCCGTTAGCGGTGGAAGAGCAGGTGAAATCGCTATAGCGCCACCGTGCAGGGCGCGATTCACCCGTCCGAGGAACGTGTGGATAGGCGACCCCGGCCGAACGATCAAAGGAAGTCTGAATTGCCTGCCATAGCCGACGGCGTAAGTCACTCTCTCTCGACTCGTGCTGCTCGCGCCCAAGCCGGCGACTGGTCTTGCCGATGTTGATCCAGTTGATTCAGAGGGTGAGCAGCCCTTGTGGCCCAGATCATTTGCGCCCGCTCCCTGACTAACCCAAAGGTCAACTTTTAGTCGGTAGTTGCCTCCGATGCACGATCACCGACCGATTAAAGCAACTAGGCGAAGGGCTTGTTGGGGACACTCAGAGCTTGGGGATCTTCTTCTACAATGCGATTTCTCAAGAAATCCATTAGTTCGAGATCAAACACATCGGAACAAACTACCTGCTCGTTCTTTGTAAGACGAAGGAAACGCTCGGCGTTCTGCTCGGCGGATTCCTCTATTGTGAACGGGTCATCCGCGACATCAATCGAGATGTCGTGGTCGCTGAGTATCTGCTGACCGCGGTGCATTCCCCTTTAGGAGTCAACCCGTGAAGTTTCTAGGTAGACGCCTAGTTTAGTGACTACTATCGTCGCCGATCGAACGTCTGATCGGATGATGCGTCCGTGCCGCGCTATGAGCTGTGGTAAGATCTCGGCACGTCCCGGGCTCAGCAGGCCCCGGGACGGCCCGAAGAACAATCAATGAGGCGCGAACCACTGTCCGCCGTTCTCCGCCTCCTGGCAGCTGATACCTTCCCCCGCCGGACCGGGGGGACTGACCCGGAAGGCCAAGACATTTGGTTCACTACGAGAAGGCGGACAAGACGTTGTCGGCCCGAAAGGATGGCCCGTGAAGTCCACGAGGAATGAGCCCGCAGCTGGCGCCAATCAGTCCGGCCAAGGCGAAGACCCGCGGCTGTCCTTCGACCAATGTTGGGACCTGTTGGCTTCACAAACAGTCGGACGCCTCGGCCTGGTCGTGGATGACCACCCCGAGATATTCCCTGTGAATTACGTCCTGGACAATCGCACCATTGTCTTCCGCACCGGCCGAGGACGGAAGCTGTGGGGCGCGATGGCCGCGCGGCCGTCTGTCCTGGAAATCGATGGGTACGACCCACGAAGCGAGGAGGCATGGAGCGTTGTAGTTCGTGGCGAAACACATCTCATCGATGATCCCGACGAATTCGCGCGTGTGGAGGCTCAAGGGCTTCAACCCTGGCAGCCCGGGCCCAAAGACCACTACATCCGCCTGACACCTCGTGTCCTGACCGGCCGCAGGTTCAAGGTAAACCCACCTGATGTGTGGACTACCAGGCCAAACGATGCACGGCGGGCCTCTTTCGAATAGGACTCAGTGGCGGCTTCCCACCAATCCATCGAGACACAAAAAGGTCAGGATCAGCGACATGGAAAAACAACAGAAGGTATCGTCAGCGGAGATGCTGGAAAGTCAGGAATGCTGGGCTTTTCTGCGGCAAGTGTCTGTGGGCCGCTTGGCCGTATGGCTGGAAGACGGCCCGGACATCTTTCCCGTCAATTACGTCACAGACCACGGAACGCTCGTTTTTCGGACAGGGACAGGAACGAAACTCGACGCGGTGCAAGGTGAATTCCCCGTGGCTATGGAAGCAGACGGAGTCAATCCGGAGACCGGAGTGGCGTGGAGCGTCGTGATTCGCGGCAAAGCGGAACTCCTGACGAAGACCGATGACGTCCTTGCCACCTTCTCGCTTCCATTGTTCCCATGGGAAGCAGGCCACAAAGATCATTTTGTGCGACTAGTGCCAAACTCAATCTCAGGACGTCGCTTTACCGTTGCGCCTCCCAATATCTGGTGGAATGCCATGCAAAGCGCCAAGCGGGCAGCGCCGGAATGAGTGCGTGCCGCAGTTCATCCTGGCTACCATCACGCGCCATGATCATCCCGGAGCGCCATGATCATCCCGGAGTATGGCCTGAGCTTCACCCATGAACTCGGCCCGCCTGGACGACATCGGTCGGGTTGTACCAGCGCATCGTAGTGCAGCTGGCTACTTTTCTGCCGCAGGGCATAGGCGATACGGCCGGGCGTGGTACCCGCGGCTATCGAGGCCCGGGAAGGCTATTGCCCTCGGCCCGGTTCTTGATGCCGTAGAGCATCTTTCTCATCATGGGGAAGTCCGCGAATTCCAGCAGTGGAACGGTGAGCAGCAGCGACAGCCCGGGCCGGTAATGCTGTTTTAGCCGGGTAACCAGTCTTGTCCTGTTGCCCGGAAGCGGTGTGAAACACCAGGACCAGGAGGAATCCGGTTTCGCCCACACCAGATGCACTGGAAATTTCTCCTCGGCTACAACGAAAGATGTGGCGGGATTGGGCTTAGCTGTCATCGGGGCTACAACGTCGCCTACCCGCAGGTTTTGCCATGCCGGAAGGATGGTGTTGGAGCTGGGTATGCCCAGGGAGTCCAGCAGATCGTATGAATAGAAGCCCGCCCGGTTGATGCCCACCTGAATTACCCATGGCCATACCTCCTCTGGCGGGGCGTTGACCGTTACGGCCCGTGTCGCCGTGAAATGCGATGCCGGGACTAACCCGTCGCCGGGCATCGGCGAGGCAACTTCCATGTCAGTTGCTCCCCACCGCAGATGCCAGGGCCTGAACAGTGGGGCGGCTACGAATACGGGCAGCGCTGCCACAGCTTCTGCGGTCTGCAGCAGCAGCGTCCGCCAGGCTGGCTTCACTGGTTCTCCCCGGCCTTGGCGGGTCCCCGGGCAGAGACAGTTTCATCGACGCGGAGCAGCCTCAGATGTAGGGATCCGAGGACTAGGAAGAACAATGACAGCGCCAGCCACAGCCAGAAAGCTATGGGGTCAAAACGCGAGCCGAACAGCTCCTTGGCTGGTTCTGCTGCCGCCAGTGACAGTATCAGGGCGAAGCCGAGCGTGTAGGCGGCCGGCAGCAGCAGGAGCCCGGTCTTTTGTCGGCGGAAGGCGGCGATCGCCAGGATGAGGAAAGCAGGCATGATGAGGCACAGATCAAGGATGAAGACCGAGTAGATCGACTCGATTTTCTGCCGCGCGGCCATGAGTGGCAGGAGCATGGCGATCCATAGCGGGTAGAACATCAGGGGCTGCAGGAGTGCTCCGGACGCCGACAGGAGGCGGACGCCCTTTGGCAGGCTTACCTGCCTGGTCCTGCGGTACAAGGCCACCGTTTCATAAACTACGGCCCATAGAGCTGCCGCGAAAATGGTCATGTAAACCAGGTAGAGCCAGTTGTATACCCGTTCGATGGTGTAGATGCCGTAGGCGTACACGAGGTAGCCCAGCAAGCCAAGGACTATCAGCTCCAGCCTTGGCCGTGAACCGCGCGCTGCCAAAGCCAGAACCAGCAGCACCAGGGCAGCCGCAACGGACATGGCATCCTGTGAATAGGCGCCCGGCAGGTAAGGCTCCTCGACCAGGCCGTCATAGACGGCCGGGGAGGCAACCCCGAAGCCGGCCGCAACGAGCGTCAGCAGCGCAATGAGCACCCACGCCATGCGCCTGAGCATATGCCGGTCCCCTTTCCTGGGTTCCTGCAAGGGGAGCGCTTCCGTGTCTGCCGCAGATTCCTTCATTTCCTGACTCCTTCAGCCCTTACCCAACAGGGTTCCATGCGTCCGGACTCCATTGAAGTGGCTAAAGTCCTCCCGTCCCCGCCCTGGAGCATTGCCATGACCTTTGGCCCTACATCCATTGGAGGGCGCAGGGCCAGTCTTGAACTCACCACTCCCGAGCAACCAGGAAGTCCAGCCATGACACACCGTAAACCAATCGCTGTTGGCACCAATGACTCGCCACAGAGCCAGGCAGCCGTGCTGTGGGCCGCCCGCCGGGCCGAACGCGCCGGACTTCCGTTGGTGATCCTCCACGTGGTGGGCGATCGCTGGGTCGCTGACCCATACCCTTGGCTGGGGGTGCTGGAGGGGGCCGGTGACCGACTCCTGGAGACTGCGGCCGGGCGAGTCAGGGAATCCTTCCCTATCCCCATCACCACCCGACTCCTCCACGGCGGTGTTGGAGGATCGTTGGCCAAGTACTCGGGCAAGGCATCGATGCTGGTGGTCGGCTCGGGCAGCGGTCACCTTGGCGGCTCGTTGGCAGACCTGGCACTACAGGTTGCCGCTTCCTCCAAAGTGCCGGTCGCCGTTGTGGGAACGGAAGACGTGGAGGGTCGGTCCGGAGTAGTGGTCGGCATAGACGGTTCCAGGGAATCGACGCAGGCCGTCGCTTTCGCCGCGGCCGAGGCGGACCGGGAAGGCGAGGAACTCACCGTCCTTTATGCCATCAGCGTTCCGGACCCGGTAGTGGGTGCGGGCCTCTCACCAACTGCCCTGGGCGAACTCATCGCCGAGGAGGAACGCATAGTCCTGGCTGAAGCGGTAGCAGGGCTCAAGGAAGACTTTCCGGACCTGCAGGTGCACCAGGTACTGGAAACCGATAAGGGGCCGGTGGATGCGCTGGTGGATGCGGGCGCAGGCGCCAGGATGCTGGTCGTGGGGAGCCGGGGCAGGGGCGCCATCAAACGGCTCCTGCTCGGGTCCACTGCACATGGTGTCCTCAAACATCTGCCCTGCCCTACTGTCATCACCCGGATCCAGCCCGCCAAGAACAAAATGACTGCCGGCACATCGAAATAGCCGGGGACCATCAGGCCAAGGACCGATACCCCTGAACGATCACTCCTCAAGCCCCCCAACCGAAATTCTGGCAGCCGAAGACTGCTGGAAGTATCTGGAGTCGTCCTATATTGGCCGTCTTGCCCTGATCAACGGCTCCAACCCCGAAATTTTCCCCGTAAATTTCACAGTCCTTGGGCGGAAACTGGTCTTCCGCACGGCTCCCGGGACAAAACTTCGAACCCTTTTGACCGGCAATGCGGTTGCACTGGAAGCGGACGGACTCAACACTTACGCCACGGAAGTGTGGAGTGTCGTGGTGAAAGGTATCCCCGCACCGTTTGAGGGCGACGACGCAGACTTTACTGATATTGATCCTGACCGCAGCCCCTGGGAGCCAGGCCTGAAGGAGCATCTGATCTGCATTGACCCGAAGGAAATCAGCGGGCGGAGGTTCGCAGTGCGGTCCCGTACCCGCTGGTGGCCGCCCCAGGACTTTTCGGCCGACTGGCTTTAAGACTGTGCGCCCAGGACTGGCTGAACCGCTGCCGGCGGTTGATGGCTTAAGACCCTATCCGGCAAACGTCAAAGCGGGCATTCTCAAGAAAACCCTATTTCCATTAGAGGCTGTCACTGCCTCCAACCCACCAGGTTTGGCATCATGAAAAAAACAGGCTCCGTAATAATGCTCGTCGTCGGGATCCTGCTATCGATCCTTGGCTTCACAGCACTGGCCGGAGGCCTTGCCGCATCCGTGCTGGGAACCGCACAGGGCGACGGATACTTCACTTCGGGCAGCGCGCGGCTTTCCGTCGTGTCCCACGCACTGACTACGCCCCGGCTCGACGCAGTTGGCGAGGGTGTTCCGCCCCGGCTGCCTTTCGATATCGGCACACTCAGGCTCCGTGCCACCTCCGCGGAGCCCGGCAGGGAGATCTTTATCGGCATCGCTGCCCAAGCCGACGTCGAGCGGTATCTTTCGGGCGTTCATCACTCAGAGCTCATCGAGGTGGACAGCCGTCCCTTCCGGGCGGAATATCGTGACATTCCCGGCACCAACACTCCAGCACCGCCGGCAGAGCAACCCTTCTGGAGCGCTTCCGTCTCTGGTACCGGCCAGCAGGAGCTGACCTGGGATCTTGCCGCCGGCAGCTGGGCAATCGTGGTCATGAATGCTGACGCCAGCTCCGGCGTAGATGCCCGGGTACAGGCCGGATTCAGGTCAGACCTGATTTGGCCGGCAGCAACCGGCCTGCTGATTGGCGGGGCTATCGGATTGGCTATCGGGGTTCCCCTGCTCGTTTTGGGTGCCGTCGGACTCGGGAGGCATGCAGAACCGCCTTCCCGTGGGCCCCGCGGACCGCTTCCGCAGTTTCAGGGTGGAGCTCCAGGAGTAACGGCAGCCCCGGGAACGCTGGGAACACCGTCTGCGTCACAACCAGGCCAACCCTCACCTCCCGAAGACGTTCCCTACCCTGTGCGGCTCTTCGGCAGACTGGATCCGGCATTGTCTCGATGGATGTGGCTCGTGAAGTGGTTCTTGGCCATTCCGCATTTCATCGTGCTGGCTTTCCTCTGGTTCGCGTTCCTCGTGACCACAATCGTTGCGGGCTTCGCTATCCTGTTTACCGGCCGCTATCCGCGCCCCCTGTTTAATTTCAATGTTGGAGTTCTGCGGTGGAACTGGAGGGTAGCATTTTACGCCTACGCCGCGGCAGGCACCGACCTCTATCCGCCTTTTACCCTGGCACGCACCGACTATCCCGCGGACTTCGAGGTGGACTACCCCGAACGGCTTTCCCGCGGCCTGGTCCTGGTGAAATGGTGGCTCCTGTCCATCCCGCACCTGCTCGTCGTCGCGGCCTTCGCCGGGACCACCTGGACCTGGCAGGCGGAAACCAATGATCCGGGTACAACATATGAACGTGGGACAGGGCTCTCCCTTCTGGGGTTGCTTGTCCTGATTGCCGTGGTGGCCTTGCTCTTTACCGGCAGGTACCTGCGTCCGCTATTCAGCCTGATCATGGGGATCAACCGGTGGATCTACCGGGTCCTCGCTTACACTGCGCTGATGCGTGATGAGTATCCGCCGTTCCGGCTCGACCAGGGCCCTGATGAGGGCCCGCCTGCGGCGGTGGGCCCGCCGCCGGATGGAGCGGTGCTCCCGGAGGCCGGACCAGCGCCACGGCCATGAATTGGCTGGCCGGCCTGTTCCTAGTGGCCCATGGACTGATTCATGCGGGCATCTGGTGCACACCCTTCGATCCGGCGAAAGCCCCGTTCGACCCCAGGCATTCGTGGCTGGCGGCACGTCTGGGTCTGGCCGGGCCCGCTCGCCGCTTTTCAGTGATGCTGGCACTGGCAGCCGCCGTACTTTTCGTGATCTCCGGTCTGTCGGTTATCACCAATGCCCCTTGGGCTGGAGCAGTAGCCATCGTTGCAGCCGTGATGTCACTGGTGCTCACCGTACTGGTGTTTCACCGTTGGCTTTCCCTAAATCTGTTGATCAACATGGCCATCATCGGGGTTGTTTCGGCTTACGCCTAGTTCCCCGGGTCCACCTGTCCCAAACAGCATGTGGAAATTCTCTTGTCAGCAAACGGGACAGTCCAGCGGCCATCAGCGGGTTCGGCAGCGTCCACACGCCCAGAGGAGTGATGACGAGCAGGAAGACGATGGCGCCGCTAAGTCCCAGCTTCACCAGGCGTCCACGGCTGAGGATCAACAGGCCCACCGTTATTTCTCCTGCAGCGGCCACAATGCCAACCACAGGAGGGGCAACCGCCACCACATTCGCAAAAAACCAGGCGTAGAAGGGGATCAGCGGCTTACCCGTTCCTAACGAAACAAACAGGTCCGGGGCCATGAAACTGAGTAACGCATTGACCCCCAGCGCCATGACGATGAAGAAGATGCCGATAAAGATGCGTGCGCCGTCCGGCCTGACAAGACTGAACAACAGGAAGGCGGCACAAAATATCAGCCACGGGATCAACTGCTCCACGGTTACCCCTGTCTATGGAAGTTGTCGGTGGTTAATCCCCACGTCGGCTATTGGTGGGGCGGGGGGAGGGCGCGGACGAAAGGTGCCTTACCCAGGGCTGTCCGTTCAAGTCGGTCCGCCAGTTCCACCCTGATGGGGATCGGGGCCACGCCAGCTGTACTCAGTCCTGCTTCCACTGCGGCCCGGACCCCTTGGATGGAGGCTCCGGGCACCATTCCGGCAATGAGGACGTGCAGGCCATGCGGTCCTTGGATTACCTGCCAGCCTGAGGTGCCCACGTGGTCCAGTACGTGGTGGAAAACGATGGGGTGAACGCTGACTGTACCGTCCTTGCCTGGCAGCTGGAGGATGTCTTCGAGGCGTCCTTCGACTTCTTCGAGCAGCTGGAACGATCGCCCACAGCGGCAACCGCGGCCACCGAGCCGAATCGTGTCGGACATCTCGTACCTGATCAGTGGCAGCGTCCGGGAAAACAGCACAGTGGCCAAAAGCTTTGCTCCTGTTGTCCCTGCTGGGACGGGGCTACCAGCCTGGTCCACGGGCTCGATAATCAGCAGGTCCTCATAGACGTGGCGGTTCCGGTACGTGCAGGGTGAGGCTATGCCGGCTGTTTCGGTTGCGGCGTAGACATCGAAAGGGGCACTCCCCCAAACCGCCTGCATTTCCCGCGCGGCCTCCGGAGTAAGCACTTCCGAAGCGGAAACCACTCCTTCGGGTGCTATGTGCAGCCGCCCTTCGCGCTGCTCCACAGCCAGGGGCTTCAGTGCCGAGGCGTAACCCACCAGGATTCTGGGCTGAAACCCGTTCAATGCGGCTACAGTCTCAAGCATGGGTGCAGTGACGTCCAGCCGGAGGGTAGGAACGAGGCCCGAACGCAGGGACGCGCCCACCACGGCTGACTGGTGCGTCGGAACCCGGGAGCTGACCAGCGCCATTTTGAGCGGCCGGGTCAACCCGGCGGAAATTCCGGCCCAGTCGTTGGCCCGGGCGTAGCTGGCCAGGATTATGGCCCATTCCTTGCGGTTCCACACAAAGGTTCCCCGCCGGCCGGTGGTCCCGGCTGTCGCCGCTGCCCGCCACTGGCCCCTCCACGGCACCCCGGGGTCTCCACGGCTCTCGGTCAGGGACCGCAGATGGTCCTCCAACTCCGCCAGTCTGAGGCCTGGGGTGGTGATGGCCTCGTCGAAGTGCTCCATGAGGTCGGCTTTGGTGACCGGCGGCAGCTGGTCCAGGGGAGCATCGTGCAGGCCCGCATGGTGGCGGCGGTAGAACTCCGAGCCGGCGTAGGCCGCGCGGCGCAGCTCCTTCAGGGCATGGTCCTGGTGAGCTCCGATCCTGGCCGAATCCCAATGGTCCCGCTTCCGCCATGCGGCCCGCAGGAACAGCACATGGGAGATGAGGCGCAGATCCATGGCCGTGGCTTAGCGGGTACCGGCCGGCGTGAGCGGCCGGGATGTGCGCGCTGTGGTGGCTTCGGGTGTTTCCGGGCGGGGCAGCCGGAGCCGCTTGAGCAGCAGGGCGTTGACGGCGACCAGGAAGCTGGAACCGGACATCGACAGGGCGGCTATTTCCGGGCTCAGCATGATCCCGGCGAAGGCGAAGACACCAGCTGCGATGGGCAGCGCTATGGCGTTGTAGCCCACGGCCCAGCCCAGGTTCTGCCGCATTTTGCGGAGGGTTCCTTTTCCGATGCGCAGGGCGGTGGGCACATCGAGCGGGTCCGAGCGCATCAGGACCACGTCCGCTGTTTCAATGGCCACATCGGTGCCCGCGCCGATGGCGATGCCAAGGTCGGCCTGCGCCAGGGCCGGTGCGTCGTTGACCCCATCGCCGACCATCGCGACTTTTTTCCCCGTTTGCTGAAGCTGGGCGACCTTGGCCGATTTGTCCCCCGGGAGCACCTCGGCGATGACGGTGTCGATGCCCAGCTGCCCCGCAATTCTCTTGGCCGTTGCCTCGTTGTCCCCGGTCAGCATCACGACTTCGATGCCCGCCTCGTGCAGGGCCGCCACGGCAGGAGCAGCGGTTTCCCTCGCGGCATCAGCCATCGCGATCACCGCTGCGGCCCTCCCGTCGACGGCGACGAGCACCGCGGTGCGGCCGGTTGCGGCCAGTTCATCCCGTACCGCGGCAAGCGGGCCCAGGTCGATCCTTTCATCGGCCAGGAGTTTGCGGTTCCCCACCAGGACACGGCGTCCGTCCACCATGGCACCGGCGCCGTGGCCGGGAACGTTCAGGAAGTCCCAAACAGTCAGGGCGGGGGCGCCGTTTTCACGGGCGTGGCGGACGACGGCGGCGGCGAGGGGATGCTCGGATTCCTGCTCGACGGCGGCGACAAGTCCGAGGAGTTCGTGTTGGTCAATGCCTTCAACGACGACGTCGGTGACTTCCGGTTCGCCCGTGGTCAGGGTCCCGGTTTTGTCCATCACGACAGTGTCGATCCGGGCAGAGACCTCCAGCGCGGTGGCGTTCTTGAACAGGACCCCGCGTTTGGCGCCGAGCCCGGTGCCAACCATGATCGCCGTCGGCGTGGCAAGGCCCAGCGCGTCGGGGCACGTTATCACCACAACGGTGATCGCGAACAGCATGGCCGCCTGTAAGCCGGCCCCGAGGGCGAGCCAGGCGGCGAACGTGACAGTTCCGCCGATCAGGGCGACCAGGACGAGCCAGAACGCGGCGCGGTCTGCCAGCCGCTGGCCCGGTGCCTTCGAGTTCTGGGCTTCCTGGACCAGGGCGACGATCTGGGCCAGGGCCGTGTCTGCGCCGACCTTGGTAGCCCGGACCCGCATGGTGCCGGTGGTGTTGATGGATGCCCCGATCACTTCGGAACCCGCCGTCTTGGTCACCGGCAGGCTTTCGCCCGTGACCATGGACTCGTCGACCTCGGACTGGCCGTCCTCCACCTGTCCATCGGCCGGAATTTTGGACCCGGGCCTGATCAGCAGCAGGTCACCGGTCTGGACGTCGGAAGTGGGGATCTCCACCGTCTCACCGTTCCGGATGACAAGAGCCGCCGGCGGGGCAAGTTCGAGCAGCGTGCGGATGGCCTCGTTCGCCCCGCCCCGGGCCCGCATTTCGAACCAGTGGCCCAGCAGCACAAAGGAAGCCAGGACGGTGGCGGCTTCATAGAAGACTTCACCGCCGCCGGTGAAAGTAACCCAAACGCTGTACAGCCAACCGGTGCCGACGGCGATCGCAACCAGGACCATCATGTCCAGGGTGTGGGCCTTCAACGCCCGGTAGGCGCCGTCGAAAAAAATCCAGGCGGAGTAGAAGATGACAGGCAGGGACAGGACCAGGGCGACGACGTCGTCCCGGAGCCCGAACGGGGTGGGTACAGTGAAGCCGAACATGTCCCGGCCCATGGGGGACCACAATGTCACGCCGATGGACAGGACCGCGGCGACCAGGAATCGGTTGCGCATGTCCTTGACCATGTCATCCATCGACATTCCCGCGTGGTGGCCGCCGTGGCCCATCATGTCCTGTGGGCTCCGGCCCGCCACACCGTGTTTGCCTTGTCCTCCAAGGCTGGCCGCAGGCGGGTGATGCCCGGAATGCGGTTCCGCCACGTCCGGTGCACGAGCGGCATCCATCGTCTCTTCCATGGGATAACAGACATGGTCGGGGACCGATTCGCCCCGGCAGTGGTATCCGCAGTCCCGTACCCACCTGGAAATCTGCTGTACGGTCGTTACCGATGGGTCAAAGCTGACAGTGGCGGTCTGGGCCACCGCGTTCGCCTCGACGGCCACAACTCCGGGCCGCTGGCGCAGCACGTTTTCCACCACCGCCTTCGACGTCGCCCAATGAAGGCCGCGGACTTCCACGACGGTACGTTGCAGCTTTGTTGTCATTGCCTCTCCTCCGTCCGTCATGCTCCTGCCGGACAAACAGTCGGTGCTGCAAGCCGTAGTCGCCCGGTTTGTGGTCACGGCAGGACCGGGCTGACCGCCCGTTTCCTGCCCGCTCCCCGGGCCCACCGGTGCCCTTGGGATTCACTCTCGTCCTTGCCGCCTTGTGTTGTCAGAGTCTTTAGTCACCTTGCCCCGGCTGGTTCTGCCGTCCGGATGGTGGAGGACAAGCCAGTGCGAGGCCAGGACTAAGCCGATGCTGGCCTGCCCAAGGAAAGCGGACGTTCACATCACCTATCCTCCGTCCCGTTCAGAGGGCAAGTTGGCGCAGGTGGCAGTGCTGGATCACTTCGATGACTTCGTCGATGTCGTCAGTGACGCGCAGGAGCCGGATGTCATCGGCGGCGACGAATTCCTGGTCCTGGAGGTGGTCGCGGATCCAGTCAGTGAGCCCTGACCAGTGGTCAGCGCCCATCAGGACCACGGGGAATTCGTGGATTTTTCCGGTCTGCACGAGTGTCAGGGCTTCGAAAAGTTCATCCAGGGTGCCGAATCCGCCGGGCAGGACGATAAACGCCGTCGCGTAGCGGATGAACATGAGCTTCCGGGCGAAGAAGTACCGGAAGGACATGGATAGATCCAGGTAGGGGTTCAGTGACTGTTCACTCGGAAGTTCGATGCCAAGGCCAACAGAGGTGCCTCCGGCGTCACGGGCACCGCGGTTTACCGCTTCCATCAGGCCCGGGCCTCCGCCGGTGATAACCGCAAAACCGGCGCCGGCGAGCCGCGACCCCAGGATTCGGGCGGCTGTGTAGCGGGGATCGTCAGGGCCCGGGCGTGCGGACCCGAAGACAGTCACTGCCTTGCCGAGCCTGCCCGAGAGCAAATCGAAGCCGGCGCCGATTTCGGCCGCGATGCGTTCCATCCGGGCCGGGTCCTCGGCCGGATCGGCCAGGGCTGCGAGCAGTTCGTCATCGGTCATTTTCATGACGATCCCGCTCCGGCGTGCATGCGGCAGTTCAGGTTGTGTTCCCCGACTTCTTCAGTAGTGAGGCGGCCGTCCTCGATGGTGATGACCCGTTTCGCGGCCAGTGCCGAGAGCAGGTTGAAGGTCTGGAAGACGAAGCCGAATTCGCGCAGCCGCAGCCCGGACAGCTGGGCCGGTGCGAGGGTGGAGGTGTCCTGCCCGGAAATGAGGATCCGCCCCGTCGTGGGAGACATGAGGGTCCCGATCATGGACAGCAGGGTTGTTTTACCGGAGCCGGAGGGACCCCATCACGAGCACGATGTCCCCGGACTCCACCTCGAGGGACACGTGCTCAACGGCGGTCACGGCAGTATGGCCAGACCCGAAGGTCTTGGACACGTCCTGGACGGAGACGGCGCTCATGCCCGGAACACTTCGGCCGGATCGATGCGGGCCAGACGCCGGACCGGCAGCAACGATGACACCACGGCCATCACCACGGTCACTGCGAATATCCAGGCAGCATCAAGCGGCCGGATTCTATGGTGGACGTGAAGATGGTCAGGCCGATGACCGTCATGCCCACGGCGATGCCGATCAGCAGCAGAACCAGGAAGATAGGCAGGAACGTGTCCCGGACGATGTTCGTGTTGTTCTCCACGAACCTGTCCTTGGTAATCGCATCCACGGGCGAATCCGCTTCAATCCGCGACGCCACGGCCCCTGCATCGGCGCCCTCTTTGAACGTGACGAGGAAAAAGTTCGTGGCGCCGGGAAGGTGGAGGATGCTTTCGGCATCTTCCTTCGTGGCGAACGCAAACGAGAAGCTAAGGATGTATCCGCCCTCGGAAAAGCCGGCGACTTTCAGCGTCCTGCCGGCGGCCTGGATGGTGTCTCCGAGCCGGATGTTCTCTCTCCGGGCGACGACCCGGCCGATAATAATTTCGCCCTTACCGGGAACGGCTTTGCCCTCGACGACCCTGGCCGGAGCGCCGACGTTGTTCTCCCGGTCAGCGGCGATGACCTGGAGGTTGATGTCCTTGCCGTTGTGCGGGAAGGCGACCCTACGGCCGCTGAAGGGTTTGGCGCTGGCGACCCCCTCAGCATCGGTCAAGACGTCCCGGACGGTCAGGGGCAGTACTGAAGGGGTGTGGAACATGTCCGTCGCGCCGGTCTGGGTGACCCAGTAGTCCGCGGGCACGGTGCGGATGTATTCACCGATCTTGTTGCTCCAGCCCTGGTAGAGGCCCTGAATGCTCATGATGAGCAGCACGCTGAACGCGACCCCGCCGACGCTGATGAGCATCCGGGTCTTTTCCTGGAGCAGGTTCTTTACCGCCAGGAACAGCATGGGGGCAACCCTGTCTCAGCATCCCTGCCCGGGCGCCGGATCATCACGGGCCCTTCTGCAGCTTCGGCCCCGCACTCGCTGGCCGGTGTCCCAGTCGGGGGATGAAGCCTGGAACCTGACGGCGGTACGCCGCGTAGGCTTCACCAAACTCGGTCTCCATCACGCGTTCCTCCCTTCGGGCCAGGCGGAGGTAAACGATGACGAGAAACGGGAACATCAGCAGGGTCAGGAGCGTGGGCCACTGCAGCAGGAAGCCGGCCATGATGACCAGGAACCCCACGTACTGGGGATGCCGGATCCTTGCGTACGGGCCCGTGACCGCCAGGCGGTGGTCCCTCTGGGCCGCGAACAGAACCTGCCAGGACAGGTACAGCAGGATAAATCCTGCCGCGATCAGCAGGTTGCTCAGAAGGTGCAGCGGGTTCAGGTGCGGGTCCTCCTGCCACCCGGCGAGGTCCTGCCACAAGTGACCCGTGTTGTGGCTCAGCAGATCCCCGCCCGGTAGCCGGTCACCCAACCAGCCCGAGAGCAGGTAGATGGTCAGAGGGAACCCGTACATCTCGGTGAAGAGCGCCACGACGAACGCCGAAAAACCGCCCAAGGCCCGCCAGTCCATTTTTGTGCTGGGCCGGACAAAACTGAACGCGAAAACGATGAACACCGCCGAATTGATGATCACCAGCCACCACAGGTCATACCCGTAGTCAGTGGACATTGCCGGTACCTCCTCCGGCCTCAGGGCGGCCGGGCGCTTCCCCGCTGTCCTGCCCGCCGTGTCCCTGGTGAGAGCCACCCTGGCCGCCGTGGCTTCCATGCCCGAACATGCACAGGCTCATCACCAGCACCACCCCCAGATAGGGCAGGGAGTCCAGGATATGAAGCCAGTGGTTGGTGATGAGGTACACCGCCGCCGCCGATATCAGGACGATCAGCAGCGTCTGCGTCCAGGGCTGGAAAGGGCCGCGCACTGATCCGGGGAGTTCAGGACGGCGCGAACCCGGAAGGTTGCTCATGCCTCGATCTTCCGTCTGCAGCGCCCGCCCGGGCTAGGGCCCAAGGACCCCGGTCCACCAGTGTTTATGGGTTGCAGCTGCTGCTCCCCGCCCGCGGACAACGGGCCGGCACTTCAGTCACGGCTCAGCCGAAAGTGCAGGCCTTCCGGCCCGGAGCATGCCCTTGAAGGATTTACCTGCGGGGTCAGTGGCCGGGGCCGGTGTGGTCGCCTGTATGGTCCACCGTGGGTACGGGGCCGGGGTCTACCTCTGCTCCTGTGCCGCTGATGGCCGGGCCGATGACGAACGCGGACAAGGAGAACATTGCGGCGAAGAGGAGCAGGCCAATGGCCGGCGCAAACCAGCTGCCGAACCGCCGGTAGAGCCGGACCAACATCGGAATAGAGGCAAGGAGCCCCAGCGCGCCGAACAGCACGGTGCCGCCGGACCCCGCGACCAGCGCGGTCCCGGCGAGCAGCCCAATATGGTGCAGGACGTGCGGCAGGAGCCCCATGAGCAGGCCGACTGCACCGACCAGTGTGTGCCATAACGCATGGAGCCTGCTCCACAGGCTATGTCCTGAAGGAACCGGGCCCTGCCGGCCCCCGGCGTCCGGAAGATGGTGGGAAGAATGGTCAGCTGTCACGTGCATCGCCGCTCATGAGTGCCGCCTTCCACAGGGTTCTTCACCTGTTGCTCCTAGTGTTTGCCCCTTTGGCTTTCACCGCTAGGGCCGAAGTTCCCGTCCCCGATCATCCACGTGTCCTCATAGATGGGACACACTTGTGCAGTGACTTTCGGCCCTACCCGGCCCTGCTCCGCCGGGAAATCATTACGTGAGACCGCACCGGTCCCGTGAGGAGCTGAGATGAGTACTGCTGGAGCGCCATTTGCCCAAATTGTTGTGGGGGTTGACGGATCGGAGGCCTCCATCGAGGCGTTGCGGCAGGCCCAGCGCATGGCGTTACCCCTTGGAGCCAAGGTCCTGGCCAACGCCTACTGGGACTACCCGCAGGTTTATTCGGGCTACATGTTGATGGGGATCGAGGGCTTCGAAGAACGCGCCGGGCAAATCCTCGATGAGGCAGTCAGGACGGCGTTCGGTGACCAACCGCCGTCGAACGTCGTCTCCAACCTGGTGCGTGGCCACCCGCGGGAATCGCTGATTGAAGCCAGCCGCAACGCCGACATGGTCGTGGTGGGCCGGCGCGGGCATGGAGGCTTTGGCGGACTGCTGCTGGGCTCAGTCAGCTCAGCCTTGGTGGCCCACGCCCACTGTCCAGTGCTGGTGGTCCATACACCGGAAAAACAAGCGGAGACATCCTAGGCCGTGTGGTGCACCCGGCCCGGAAGATAAGGAAGGGCCAGGATCATGGAAAGGATCAGGCAAGTAAAGATCACCGGCACAGGGCACACTGCGGGGCCGAACGGACCTCCTGGGGCCGCCCATCACGGGCTCCCTTTGCACGAGGTTGTCCTGCTGCTTGAAACAGACCCGGGGCAAGGCCTTGCTGCTCAGGAGGTGACCCGCCGGCAGGGACAGTTCGGAGCGAATGTCCTGCCTCGTTCGCGGTCCGGAGGATTTGCACGCAAGCTCGCGCGGCAGTTCAACAATCCGCTGGTGTACGTACTGCTGGCCGCGGCTGTCGTCACCCTGGTTCTTGGCGAGTATCTGGACTCCGGCGTCATCCTCGCCGTCGTACTGGTCAACACGCTGGTTGGTTTTGTGCAGGAAGTCAGGGCAGAAGCTGCCCTCGACGCCCTCCACACACTGGTCCGCACCCGGGCAGTGGTGGTCAGGGGCGGGCAAAGGCTGGAGGTCCCCTCTGAGGAACTTGTCCCGGGAGACCTTGTCCTGCTGGAAGCAGGTGATAAAGTACCGGCCGACATTCGGCTGGTCCGCCTGTCCGGCCTGCGGGTAGATGAGTCCGCCCTAACGGGGGAATCAGAAGCCGTAGCAAAGGACGAGGCGGTCCTGCCCCCGACCACACCCGTGGCAGATCGTCGGAACATGGTCTACAGCGGTACTTTGGTGACTGCAGGCGCAGGCGCGGGCGTCGTCGTCGCCATCGGTGGTGAGACGGAGCTCGGTGAGATTCATCGGCTCATGGGAGCTGTCCGGCCAGTGTCCACACCGCTGACCCGGAAACTGACCCGCTTCAGCATGACGCTTACCGTTGTTATCCTCGCCCTGGCCGCTGTGACCTTCGCTGCGGGAGTGGCACGCGGCCAGCAGCCAGCACAAATGTTTACCGCCGCCGTCGCCCTTGCCGTGGGGGCGATCCCGGAAGGTCTGCCGGCAGCAGTTACGGTAACCCTCGCCATCGGAGTGCGCCGTATGGCCCGGCGCCGTGCCGTTGTCCGCCGCCTGCCCGTGGTTGAGACATTGGGCAGCACCACTGTCATCTGCTCGGACAAAACCGGTACGTTCACCGAAAACCAGATGACGGTACGGGCCCTGTGGACTCCATCCGCCGGTTACGTTGTCACAGGTTCCGGGTACGGCCCGGAGGGTCAGGTTCTTCCGCAGGGGGAGGATGTTCAGGCTGCGGCACCAAAGGCGGCAAAGCATGATGCTGCACTGTACTGGTCGCTGCTGTCAGGAGGCGCCTGCAACGACGCCAAGGTCATCCGCGAGGGACATGTCTGGCAGGCCCAGGGCGATCCTACGGAAGCAGCAATGCTGGTGGCAGCCGGAAAAGGAGGCGTGGACGTCGCCGCGTTCCTTGCCGCAAACCCGCGGATCGATACCCTGCCCTTTACGTCCGAGCTGCAGTACATGGCCACGCTCCACTCCCCAGGACCCACAGGAGGCAGCGGCATTGTGTTGGTAAAAGGCGCGGCGGAAAGGGTACTTGAGCTCTGCGAGGCGCAGATGGACAGCGACGGCGGAAGCGCGCCCCTCGCCAGGCAGGCGGTCCTTGATGAGGTTCACGATTTCGCAGTAAAGGGCCTGAGGGTACTCGCGACTGCAACCATGCATCTGCCGCCTGGAACAGCCTTTGAAGCGGGCAACCTGCACGGACACATGACGCTGACCGGACTTCAGGCGATGTTTGATCCGCCCAGGAAAGCAGCGGCGGCAGCCGTACATGCCTGTCATCAGGCGGGCATAGCCGTAAAAATGATCACCGGGGACCACGTTGGAACTGCGGCGACCATTGCCGAAGCCGTGGGCCTGACCGCGAACCGTTACGACCGCACCGCGCTCACGGGTGCCGAACTGGACGCTATCCCGTCTGATCAACTGCCCCGGGCCGTGGAGCACGCCAGCGTTTTCGCACGCGTATCTCCAGAACAGAAGCTTCGCCTGATCAGAGCCTTACAGTCCCTCGGACATGTGGCCGCCATGACGGGCGACGGCGTCAACGACGCACCGGCGCTAAGGCAGGCAAACGTGGGCATAGCCATGGGGCGGTCAGGAACGGAAGTGGCCAAAGAGGCCTCGGACATCGTCCTGACCGACGACGACTTCGCCACCATCGAAGCCGCCGTTGAAGAAGGCCGCAACGTCTTCGACAACCTGACCAAGTTCATCGTCTGGACGCTGCCTACCAATATGGGAGAAGGTTTGGTAATCCTCGTGGCGATCCTGATTGGAGCAACGCTTCCCATCCTGCCCACCCAGATTCTGTGGATCAACATGACCACCGCAGTTGCCCTTGGCCTGATGCTGGCGTTCGAGCCAAAGGAACCAGGCCTGATGTCCCGCCCTCCCCGGGAGCCTGATCGTCCGCTCCTGACTTGGGCACTCACCCTAAGGATCCTGTTGGTCTCCGCCCTCCTCGTAGCCGGCACATGGTGGATATTCGAAATGGAACTTGCCGGTGGTGCATCCGTTGCCGAAGCCCGGACCGCTGCAGTCAACCTCTTCGTCGCGGTGGAGCTGTTCTACCTGTTCAGTTGCCGTTCCCTTACCCGCTCAGTTTGGCGGATCGGTATCTTCAGCAACCGCTGGGTCATCCTGGGCGTTCTGGTCCAGACGGCCGGCCAGCTTGCACTCACCTACTCCCCGGTCATGAACGACCTCTTCCACACGGCACCCATCGGCCTGGAGTCCTGGTTGCGGATCCTGGGCATTGCCCTGCTCGCTTCCCTTGTTGTGGCAGTGGACAAACGCTTCCGGCGCCACACGTTCTAGCCTGGGAACGCTTCCGGCGGATACGAACACCCAGGGGCTTGCTTCAAGTCTTTGGCAGGAGCCGCACCATGACCAGGCCGGTGACCATAGCCATGGCCACCGCCATCAAAACTGCAGCGCCGACGCCTATGGCAGCTGTAAGCCATATGTCCTGGCCCGGCTGCCACAACGGAGTAGCGACCGCCATAAAAACACCCAGCCCTGCGGCCCATGCTGCGGCATTACCTGCAATCCAGCGCCACGCCCGCGGAACATGGTGCCGCAGTTCGATCCATTGTCCGAGGCCGATCGAAACCAGGAGCACAATAGCGGCCGTGGTTCCTGCCGCTACCTGGGCAGCTGTCGGCCAACCCTGCCAGGCGTTGCTTGCGGACGGCAGCAAACCTAGGGTCCAGGCCATTGCGGCTGCCGCGCCTGTCAACAGGATCCAGCGGCGGATGGAGACAGCAGGAAGCCGGCTACGGAGCACGCGCACCTGAAACCACCCCAGGACCGCGCCCTCGACAAAACCTGCCAACACGAGCAGCAAAAATGTGGCAGCCGGCCAGATAGCGGCGGCAACGAGCTGGGCAACAGCCGGGGCAAGGAAGCCCAGGCTCTCGCCGAGACTTACCCAACGTACCCAGCGGGCCAGGAACGCGGTCCGGTCCGTCACGGCTTTTCCTTCCTCCAACTCCCAGCGCACGCCAACCCCAGCCCCCTCCTTTAGTTCCCTCCCATGGTCAGCGGCGTTCGGACCCTGCCAACAGTGCCGAAAGCCCCGCACGCATCATGGTGGCTGGCGCACGCCATCCAGTTGCGACTTTTGGCCCTACTGTTCCACGTCGATGGAAGACATGCTGGGAACAGGTCCGCAGGGGCCGTAACCAAGGCCATGTACACCACACCTGGAGGCCAGCATGCCACTCTCGGAATTTGAACGACGGGAGCTCGAGAAGATCAGCAGTGACCTCGAGCAGGACGATCCGGGGCTTGCCGTGCTGCTAAGCCAGGATTCCTTCCTGCACCTTGGCAGGACCCGCATCCGTGGCGGCTTGGCCGCTCTCCTGGCAGGCCTCTGCCTCCTCGCGGTCGGGCTGCTTGTCAAGGCTCCGCTGGTGGGGGTCACGGGTTTCGCCGTCATGTGCGCTGCCGCGTACTGGATCACACGGAACCTCCAGGGAATACATCAAAAAGCCAGGGATAACGTCCAGGAGGAATCATGAACCATGGCAAGGACGCCACCTCGGAAGCACAGGCACTTTAGGCAGTCGAAGAGCATCACGCCGACATGCTCAAGGAGCTGAACGTGCTCGTGGGGCTGTTGACGGCAGCTGTCCAGGCAGGCGATGCAGCTGGCGAAGAGAAGGCACAGACAGCACTTCTGGACTGGTGCGACAGTGTACTCATTCCCCATGCACTGGCCGAAGAGGGACCTTTATATGATGGACCTCGCGCTACACCGGAAGGAAAGCTGCTGGTGGAAGGGATGCTGGCCGAGCATCAAGTGATAATCGATCTTGTCGAGGAACTGCGCACCGCCGACGGAATCCCGGCCGCAGTGGCGGGCAGCGCCATCCAGCGGATCTTTGCCCTGCACCTGGATAAGGAGAACCGCCTCCTGATGCCTTTTATTGCCGGCTCGCCTGAGTTGTCCCTTGCAGAATCAGTGAAAGGACTCCACGAGCTGACCGGAGAAACTGCCCATCACCACCGCGGTCACGCTCCGTCTTCCTCCGGAGCGTGAACAACCAGGACAGGGCAGTGGGCGTGGCTGACGCAAGCCGAACTGACAGAACCAGGCACAAAGGCGCCATGCCCCCGTCTCCCCACGATCAGCAGTGAAGCATTCCGGGTCCCCTCGATCAAAAGCGGAGCAGCCCTGCCCTGAACCAGCCGGCCACGCAGAAATTCGGGCCGTTCCCGGCCAAATGCCATCTCGAGGGACTGCTCCAGAACTTCCCTGGCAGCATATTTGAATCCTTCGGTCCCCACGGCGAGGTACACGCCGTAGCCGGGGGGAATGTCCCAGCATGCCCATGCCTCAACGGGCGCTTCAAGAGGTCCGGCCAGCGTGCGGGCTACGCGGAGGACTTCGACGGAGGCATCAGAACCATCGACGCCCACAAGAATCTTCTGCGGTTCCATCGCCATACCCCGTGCTCCGTTCTCTCTACATACCGTTGCTCCAGAATGGACAAACGCGTGGTTGCGCGGCTAGGGCCAAAAGTCATTGATGAACTGTCCAAAAGTAGAGACGACCGGAAGCCGTGGTCTGCAGGGCAGGCGACACCGTTTATTCCGGTCTTTGGTCCCTATCAGTGGATACTTTGCAACGGAAGAATGGGCACCAGGACCTTCACAGGGTCCGCCTTGCACACCAGTGCAGGCTGGGGGCTGATGAAGTTGGGAGCGTGGAGTGCAAAGGCATGAGTCAGGATCGGATGGAGTTACCGATCCCCAGGTAACAATCCGGGTGTTCATACTGGATGACCACGAACTCGTCCGGCAAGGACTCAAAGACCTGCTTGAGGGTGAAGGATTTGAGGTGGTCGGTGAAAGCGGCTCGGCGGCAGAAGCCACGCGGCGTATCCCCGCCCTGCAACCCGATATCGCAATCTTGGACGGACGGCTCCCCGACGGCACCGGGATTGAGGTATGCCGCGATGTGCGTTCCCTCGATCCCCGGCTGCACTGCCTGATCCTGACCAGCTACGACGACGAGCAGGCCATACGCGGTGCAGTCCTGGCCGGTGCATCAGGCTACATCCTGAAGCAAATTCGGAGCGATGACCTCCTCGCCGGAATCCGAAAGGCTGCCGCCGGTGAGTCGTTGTTCCCGGCAGGACTTGAACAGCGGATTATCGATGGCATCACCAAGGCTCCCACCGATCCTCGAATGGAAGCGCTCAGCGCCCAGGAGAAAAAAGTCCTGACGCTGATCGGGCAAGGACTGACTAACCGCCAGATCGGCGATGAACTCTTCCTGGCCGAAAAGACAGTGAAGAACTACGTATCCTCCATTTTGGCGAAACTGGGATTCGAGCGGCGGACACAGGCTGCCGTCTATGTGACCAGAAATGCCCCGGAGGCGGAGTAAGCGTCCGGCGGTGAAGCTGGCAGGCTTTCTGCCTGACGGCATGGGTTACAGATGACCCACAGACCAGATAATGCGGGTCCCTTCCCCCGGCGCGCTGTGAATGGAACAGGTACCGCCCAGCAACTTTGCGCGGTGCCGCATGTTGGCGATGCCGCTGACCCTCGTCGGCTCTTCGAAGCCACGGCCGTCGTCCTGGATCACCAACTCAACCTGGTTTTGGATGACTGATACGGTCACGCCGATTTCCGCGGCACCGGAATGGCGGGCAGCATTGCTCAATCCCTCAGAAAGAACGGAGAGCAGGTGTCCAGCCACATGTTCCGGCACTGCATCATCCACCGGGCCGGCGAAAACCAGTTTTGGTTCCACCCCATAGCTGCGGGAATGATGCTGCACCACCCGTAAGGCGCGGCTGGTGAGCGGCTCGCGGTCTTCCTGCCCTGTCCGAAGCGAGTAAATCGTGTCCCGTAGCTTTCTGATGGTGTCGTCGAGCTCAGTGGTTACGGCTGCAATCCGTTCATGCGCAACAGGGTCCAGCGTATAGCGGCGCAGGCTCTGAATACTCAATCCGGCGGCGAAGAGCCGTTGAATAACCAGGTCATGCAGATCGCGGGCAATGCGTTCCCGGTCAGTGAACAGGAGATTTTGTTCACGGAGGGCATGGACCCGCGCCAGGTCGAGCGCCAGCCCAATCCTGCTTCCGAACAGGGTGCTGGACTCCAGCTCAGCTTGATTGTAGCCAGTTGAGCCCTGGGGCCGGGCGAGCAGCAACACACCGTTCTCACTGGTGCTGTGGCCGATGGCGCACACCAGCACCGAACCAAGCTTTTCCGCCACCTCGTCACCGAACACCTGCTGGGGATCCCGCACCACCAGCGACTCCCCTGTTTCGATAACTCTGGCGACCACGCCGGAAGCGGCAATTTCCTCCCCCGCCTGCAGGCCCTGTACCCCTAGGCAGGACCTGCACCTGAGGACGCCGTCACCAGATGGAACGGCAATCACAGCCAGCACGGAATCGGACACCCTCAGGGCGGTTTCAGCAACGAGGTCGAGGTTGTCCGCATCTCCTGGATTCGGCGTCAGGATCAGCCGGCTGCTCAACTCCATTCCGGCTTCGAGCCACTTTTGACGCCGTTTGCTCTCTTCAAAGAGGCGGGCATTTTGAATCGCAACGCCAGCGGCGGCAGCCAGGGCTACCGCAAGGTCTTCATCCTCCGGCGTGAAATCCTGCCCGCCGCTCTTCTCGGTGAGATAAAGATTCCCGAACACCTCGTCCCGCACTCGGACGGGCACTCCGAGGAAAGACTTCATGGGTGGGTGGTTGGGCGGGAATCCTGAGGTGATGGGATGCTTGCCCAAGTCATGCAGGCGTAACGGCTTTGGCTCCCGGATCAACAGCCCCAGGACACCATGCCCTGTTGGCAGATCCCCAATGGATCTTATGCCTTCGTCGTCAATTCCCACAGTGATGAAATGGCTCAGGCTGCGGTCCTCGCCAATGACTCCCATTGCGCCGTACTTGGCGCCCACAAGCTCACAGGCAGACCGCACCAAACGGTCCAGAACGGCTTCCAGGCTCAAATCCTCAGCCAGGGACACAACGGCGGACAGCAGGCCGTTCATCCGTTCCTGGGTCTGCAGCAGTTCATCCGCACGGGCCACAAAGCCCCGCAGAAGATCCTCCGCCCTTTCCTTCATCGGGGAACGCCACGGCTCAGTGCTCATATCCGACCTCCTGTGAAACTGCCCGCGTCCTTGCGGGCTGGTGTGTTGCAGGCGTCAGGCCAGTCTACGAGTTAGGCAAAATTAACGCTGCGGGACCTTCTCCCCTACCCCGCCCGGGTTCTCGGCCCTAGGCTACGGCCATGGACACAGCAGCAACAGAACCCGAAGCGGAGACCCTTGGCCTTCACGAATGTTGGAGATACCTCAGGTCAACGTCCCTCTGCAGAATCGCCTTCCCACACGGCGACACGGTGGAAATCTTCCCCGTCAACTACGTACCAAGCAACGGTACCTTGCTGATACGCACCGGTGAGGGGACGAAACTGGATGCGGTATCCGGCCGTAAAGCCGTGTCATTGGAAGCCGACGGGCTGAACCAGTACGGCACCATCGCGTGGAGCGTGGTGGTGAAAGGCCACGCTGCCGCCGTGGAGGACACTGAAGAGTTCCAGGATGCCGCGGATGCCGGTTTGTCCCCTTGGCAGGCGGGACCCAAGAACAGCCTCATCCGGGTAACACCTGAGGAGATCTCCGGGCGAAGATTTGTCATCGCCCCGCCCACACACTGGTGGGGCCCCCAAGAGGCCGACAAAGCCTGAGAAACAGGACGGGACTGTCGAACGTCAGCACCAAGGAAGGCAACCAATTTGGACGCCAACAAGCCCATCGCCGTCGGCATCACCGGCTCCTCCCCTTCCAGTGCGGCCCTGCTCTGGGCAGCTTCCCGCGCCCGCCGGCTCAAGCTGCCGTTGACGATCCTGCATGTCCTTGACGACCGCTGGATGGCAGGTGAGGCACTGGAGGCCCTCCCGTATATCGACGTGCTGCGCAAGTCCGTGCAGGACATGCTGCGGGAGGCGGAAGAACGCGTCCGCAGTACGGAACCGGACCTGAAGGTTTCCGTTGAACTGCTGGAAGGAAGCATCGGGGCATCACTCGGTGAATATTCAAAGCATGCCTCCATGCTGGTCTTGGGCAGCAGCGGCCATTCACGCGGCGCACTCACTGACCGGGCGCTGCAGGCAGCCGCCGTCGCAGAATCTCCGGTTGCCGTCGTCGGAACCGGGCAGGACAACGGGCATGGCATCGTCGTCGGTGTGGACGGATCGCGGGAGTCCACGCAGGCGGTATCTTTCGCCGCGGCGGAGGCCGATGCGCTGGGCGTGGAACTTACGGTCGTTTACGCATTCACTGGTCCGAACCGCTGGATCAAGGCGGGGCTCCCATCCAGCAGCTTCGCCGAACATGTCATGGAAGAGGAACAAATCGTCCTGTCTGAAACTGTGGCCGGACTCCGGCAGGACTACCCCGGCCTGGCAATACACGCCGTACTGGAAACTGTCGTGGAACCAGCCGAGGCCCTGGGCCAGGCAGCCGCCAACGCGAGGATGCTGGTGCTGGGCAGCCGCGGCAGGGGCAGCTTCGGGCGGCTCCTGCTGGGATCGACCGCGCATGCAGTCCTGACCCGGCCTCCCTGCCCCACGGTGATCACCCGCCTGAAGAAGACCCCGCACGAGAAGTGATGCCACGAGGAGGCCGCAGTGCGCGCATGGTGGGTGGGCCGGCCCGGGCCCATGTCCAGCCGTCCTTTAGTGATGGGTGAGCGGGGGAACCCGAGGCCCAAGGCCAATGAACTCCTGGTCCATGTGAGTGTGTGCGGAATATGCCGGACCGACCTTCATCTTGCGGAGGGGGACCTCGAACCCCGTCATCAGAATGTGGTACCGGGACACGAAGCCGTTGGTGTGGTGGCTGAAACCGGATCTGACAGTTCAAGGTTCAGACAGGGCGACAGGGTTGGCGTAGCCTGGCTCGGCGGGGTGTGCGGCAGGTGCGCATATTGCCGGCGGGGTGACGAAAACCTGTGCGTGGCACCCGTCTTCATGGGATGGGACAGGGATGGCGGCTACGCGGAGCAGATGACCGTTTCGGAGGACTTTGCCTACCGGATTCCGGAGGTATTTGCCGATGAAGAAGCGGCGCCGCTGTTGTGCTCGGGAATCATCGGGTACCGGGCCCTGAAACGGGCAGAACTGCCCCCTGGCGGACGCCTAGGCATCTACGGCTTCGGAAGCTCCGCGCACCTGACAGCGCAGATGGCGATCTACCTGGGCGCGTCCGTCTTCGTCATGACGCGCTCCGAACCGGCCCGCTCGCTGGCGCGCGACCTTGGCGCAGAGTTCGTTGGCGGTGCTTACGACGTTCCACCGGCACCCCTTGATGCCGCTATTCTCTTTGCACCCGTTGGCGAGCTGGTGCCCGTGGCGCTGCGCGCCCTCGACCGTGGTGGAACCCTCGCCGTCGCCGGAATCCACCTCAGCGACATCCCTTCCCTTAACTACACCGCTGACTTGTTCTACGAGCGCCAGCTGCGCAGCGTCACTGCCAATACCCGCGGGGACGGCCATGAGTTCCTGGCGCTTGCGGCCGAAATCCCGCTGGTACCCACCACGACCACATATCCGTTCGAGGACGCTGACAGGGCGCTGGATGACCTGGCAGCAGACCGGATTACCGGATCCGCTGTCCTCCTCCTTCCATCATGAGTGAAGCCGGAGGTCAAAGGTCTTTGGGCCCTGTTGAGTCATCAGCACCCACCATAGGATCGGGACATGACCGACAAGAACATGGTGCCAGAAGCAGAAATCCTCGACACCGAGGAGTGCTGGAAATTGCTGGGCCACACAAGTGTGGGACGGCTTGGCGTGGTGGTGGATGGCCAGCCGGATGTCTTCCCGGTGAGCTTCAAGCTTGACGGAGAGGGCCTAATTTTCCGGACCGGCAGTGGAACCAAGCTGCGGGCCATTGAAGCAAACTCCCTGGTTGCCTTGGAGGCGGACAGCGTGAGTGCCGAATTTGGCCTGGCCTGGAGCGTGGTTGTCAAGGGCAGGGCGGTTCAGGATGATGCCGCGGGGCCGGCACTGAATGAGCCACGCCGTGGCCTCTTTCCCTGGCAGGGGGTCGGTCAGGACCACCTTATCCGGATCGTTCCCCAGTCGGTAACGGGCAGGAGGTTCACCATGTCTGCCGCCGGCACGTGGCGGACTCCATTGGATGAGGCCACCCGGGCCGGGTTCGAGTAGCCCGGACCGTCGTGGTGAACGGCGGGGAGCCCTGGACTGTTGCCCGCTTTTTTTCGGGTTCCGACACGGCCTATGGCATTTACCGGGCCGCGGAACGAATGGCGTCAGGCTTTGGACCGATGGAGGTCCGAGTGAGCAAGAGCCAGGTTTCGTTCCGCCGCCGGCGTGGCTTCGCGTATTTGTGGCGTCCGGGCGCTTACATAAAATCCGTGGTTCCCGTGGTCCTGTCGCTGGCGCTTCCTTACGAGGCGGAATCGCCGCGGTTCAAGGAAGTCGCCCACCCCTCTCCCTCAATCTGGATGCACCATATTGAGCTTCTGAACAGCAGCGAGCTGGACGCCGAGGTGGCGGAATGGATGCGCCAGGCCTATGACTCTGCCGGCTGAGGCGGTGGCAGTGGATCCGTTGAAGGCTTCCTGCCGCCGTCCCCGCGTGTCTCATCACCGCTGCAGCATCGCCCGAAGTTCCTCCAGCAGTTCAAGCTGCCGGCTGTTGATTGCAATCAGCCGGTCGATTTCTGCCTTTGACTGCACATCCGTCTCGTAATCGTGGCGTGCCATTGCGGCCGCGATGGCATCCTGGCGCTTGGCGGCAATCAGCAAGATGGCGCCCTGAAGCCCCGCGAGCATTGAGAGGAAGAGGTTGAGGAGTATGTAGGGATAGGGGTCCCAGGCATCTGTTGCCAGGACATAGGAATTAAGTGCTGCCCATCCCGCCATAAACACCATGAACAGGCCTACGAATGTCCAGCTGCCCATGCCGTTGCGGAGAATGTCCGCCGCCCGCTCGCCGCGGCTCAAGCTCTCCTTGTGCCGCACATGCCAGGTAGTTCTTCGTTCGCTCATGTGCCAAGGGTATGTGGCAGGACGCCGGCCTGCCGCTGGGATCACAGCACGCGGGCCAGCGGTGGCAGACTGCGAATCAGTAGCCAGGCCAGTGCGAACGAACCGGCCACACCTCCCGTGGCCACAATGGCCGCCTTCACCTCGGCGGCTACGTCCAGGGGACGCAGAGCAACCGCAAATCCAATGAGCACCGGCCCCTGGACCAGGAATGCGGCATAGGTACTCCGCCGCAGCGCTGCTCCCCACCGGTTGAAGCTCCACACATGCTTTTGCGCCGCGCCAAGGATCCAGATTGATCCGAACACAGACAGAGTGCTTTCAATAACGGCGAAAGCCAAAGCCAGCCGGTTCCATCCGCCCAGTAGGTGCTGCAATGTGCCCAACCGATACGCCAGGAACAAGAGACCCGCTGTTGCCATCACCGCGAAGACCGTGATGGTGCGGCAGCGCCGGTGAAGGCTTCGGGGGATTTCCGTCATCCACCCCCGCCCCGATGCCACAATCCCCAGGATGAACAGCGCCAGGCAGACGGGCCATTCCCAGGGGTTGAGGTCAGTGACAGTCTCCGTCCCGAATGGGTAGGCCAGCCGGACAACGAACGAAGCGGCTGCCGCCCCCGCGGTGATCAGCAACAGCCAGCCAACACCGGGGCCGCGGCTTCCGTGCTTCTTCAGGCGCCTGGCGGTCCCGGGCGGCGGAAGCCGCATCAATGCCTCCAGTCCGGCATAAGCAAGCGAAAAGATCAGGAGCACGCCCACGAACCACAAGGGACCGGCGTCGATATACCCTTCCTCACTGAGGAACTCCTCCCAATAATCGCCGGGTGCCTTGCCCAAGGGGTGGTAGAGCGCATACATCAGCGCCGGCCACAGGAAGAGTGTGAAGACAAGGAACGGAAGTCCTAACCGGAGCAGGCGGGCGCGAACAAAACCTCGTATCCCGTTCCGCTGCAGGGACGGGGCCGCCAACAGCCCGGCCATCAGGAACAGCAGGGCAATCATGAACAGCGCGAACGGTCCGACCAGGACCATAAGGATAATCTCGGTTTCCGGCTGGAGTACTGTCTCCTGCACATCGGCGTATGACCACCATTCGTCATAGCCGGCGTATCCCAGCACGCCGTGGATGGCGATGATGGCCGATATAAGGACCACCTTCAGGTTGTCCAGGGCTTCCACCCTCATTGGCGGGACCGGCACCGGTGGACTCTGCGTGCCCATGCAGCCATGCTAGTAGCCCTACGCGGCCCGGATCAGGGCCGGAAGGCCCCGTGTTCAGACGTAACTTGCCGGCTTGGAGAGTACGCCAGGAGGCAGTACCTCACCTAACTGCCGAAACGCCCACCCGCAGGCTGCCCGCCGACGTCCCGTGGAGGTGGCGCCCGTCGCCCAGGGCGCGAAGCGCGTTCAAGATAGTAGCCAGGTCCACCAGTTCCTGCAGGAGGGCGCCGGCCACAGCAGGAATGTAGCCCAACACTGCTGCCACCATCAGGCCTATGCTCAGCAGGATCCCCGTCCAGATGCTTGCCAGCGCTATCCGGACAGTGCGCTGGCCAATGTCGACGGCCAACGCCGCTTTGGACAGGTCGTCGAGCATAATGACGACGTCCGCTGACTCACTTGCCGCCGTTGACCCTTTGGCTCCCATCGCAATGCCGACGTCCGCGGCGGCCAGGACTGGAGCGTCGTTGACGCCGTCACCCACCATCATGACCGGACGTGCCCGCAGTCCCGCGACGACGGACACCTTGTCCCCGGGGAGGCATCCCGCCTGGAACCGTGATATTCCTGCCTCGGCGGCGATCTGTTCGGCAGTGGCCTGCGCATCTCCAGTGAGGAGGAGCGTTTCCTGGACGCCCAACCGGCGCAGCTCCGCCAAAGTTCCCACTGCGTCGTCCCTCAGCGGATCGCTCATGATCAGGGTACCCGCGAAACCGCCGTTGATTCCCACATAGACCGCCAATTGCCCGCCAGCCACCACGGCCTCCTCGAACCCCGAGGTGACGGACCTGACGAAGCCAGGTTTGCCCACCACCACGGTCTGGTTTCCGCAGGTGGCCGTGACGCCCTGGGTTGCATGTTCGAACGCATCCCTTCCCTCCAGCAGGTCCAGTCCACGTTCACGTGCAGCATCAATGACGGACGAGGCGAGGACATGTGAAGAGTACTGCTCCGCCGAAGCCGCAAGCTGCAGGAGCCGGTCCTCGCTGATCAACCCGGAAGCTGCATGCGAAATCCTGATGCTGTGCAGGGTGGGACGGCCGTACGTGAGTGTGCCGGTCTTGTCGAACACTGCCGTCCGCACGCGGGCGAGGTGCTCAAGGGTTCCGCCGTTCTTAACGATGATGCCCGAGCGTGCAGCCCGGCTGGTGCCCGCAAGGAACGCAACTGGAGCGGCGATGAGCAGCGGGCAGGGGGTGGCGACAACAAGGACTTGCGCAAACCGGCCCGGGTCTTGGCTGACGTACCAACCTGCCCCTGCGAGGGCGAAAGCGAGGAGCGTAAACGGAAAGGCATACCTGTCGGCGAGCCGGACCACGGGGGGCCGGCTCGATGCCGCTTCCTGGACCAGCGCCACAATACGGCTGTACTGCGAATCCTTCGCTGTCGATCTTGCCTTCATGTGCACGGCGGTTTCGCCATTGACTGATCCGCTGAGCAGCATGTCGCCCCGGACGTGCTCCACCGGCATACTCTCGCCCGTCAGGGTGGATTCGTCGAAACTGCCGGTGGCCGTGAGGAGAAGTCCGTCCACGGGAAGAACCTCTGACGGTTTGACCATGAGAATATCGCCCGGGCGGACAGCCTCCGCCGGGATGTCTTCGGGGGACAGGCCCGGCAGCTGTCTATGGGCTGTCTGCGGAACGCGCTCAAGCAGTGACCTAAGCTCCCGCGTTGCCCGCCCGTGCGCGACCTCTTCCAGCGCTTCCCCTCCCGCCAGCATCAGCACGATAATCAGCGAGGCCACGTACTCCCCCACCGCCACTGTGGATGCGATGGCAGTCACAGCCAGGAGATCAATTCCCCACCGGCCCCGCAGTAGCGATCGGACCATGGCGACGGACCTAAACGCGGCAGCAAGGACGGCGTAAGCGCTCGCAGCCCACCTGGCTGCCGGCCCCTGCCCTGCCGAAAGGAGGACAGCGACGATCAGCCCGGCAGCCAAGGTAGCGGCCACCAGTGGAAAACGCACAATCAGACGTGTCAGCGGTAAGCGGGCCATGCCATTGACGCTAGCTGGCTTGGGGAGACGGGGGGCGGGTGATAATCGTTGGAGAAGGCAGGCGCTCAAGGACCTTTTCGGCGACGGAACCGACGGGTTTGCGGAGCCCGCCCCGTCCCCGGCGGCCGATCACCAGAAGGCGTGCCTGCCCAGCGGTCTGTACCAGTGCATCGGCAGGCGAAGCTTCCGGGACAACCGTCTCCAGCATAGTCAGCGCCGGATAGAGATCACGAATGCCACGGGCAACTGCTGAGAGCAACATTCCGGGGTCCCCTTTCGGGATGTCACCACCCACGCCGCCCAGCTGATTCGCCACGGTCGGCGAAGGCGAAGCATGCAGCACGGTCAGCGCCGCATCCATCCGGTCTGCCTCCTCCGCGGCCACTCCCAGAGCAATTCGAGAGTCGGCGGACCCATCGAAGCCCGCTACCACCCCGGTCCGCCCGGTCCCGTCCCCGGCGGGGATGACGGCGACTGGGCTTTGACACACCATTGCGGCCTGGAAACTCACGGACCCGAATCGCTCCCCCCGGCCGTCGGCCGGCCTATCCGAACCTAGAACCACCATGTCGGCGTACGCGGACAACCGGCTCAGCATCACCGCCGGCTCACCAGGCCGCCACTCGGTCACGATCTCCAGTGACGGGTGCCGGGCGGAGACTCTCGCCCGTTCACGGGACAGCACCATCTCTGCCTGTGTCACCGCTTCGGCATATTGGGCAGGACTCCGGAAATAGGAACGCTCCGGAACCGCCCTCATCAGGTGCAGGCGAAGGCCGCGGTCATCGGCTCTTTGTGCAGCCCAATCCACCGCTTGCCGTCCGGCATTTGAGTCATCAGCCCCTGCGAGTACGTCGTGTACTTCCCGTCCCCGGTCCATGGCCCCAGTGTGCCTCTTACCGCGGGAATTGCCAGTGCCTTAAGCCCCGGACATAGGGGTTCGGGGCTTTCGTCCCTGTTTTCTGGTCGAGCGGGCAAGGACGTGCACAACGCCATTCTTGAGGTGGGTGACTCTCTTGATGGACGGGTCGTAGTCAACATCAGCAACACGGTTGATGTCTCTAACTTCGACGGATTGATTACGCCGCCGGGAACCTCCTCAGCCGGAGAGACAGCGCGCCTGTTGAACGGACGCGCGGACGTGGTAAAGGCGTTCAACACAACGTTCGCCACCACCCTTGAGGCTGGCAGCGTGGCTGGTCAGCACCTGGATGTGTTTATCGATGGCGACTCCGAGCAGGCCAAAGAAAAGGTCAGCGCTGTGGCAGCAACCGGCGGCCTAAGGCCTATCGACGTCGGGCCGCTGCGACGCGCACGCGAACTTGAAGCGTTCATGCTGGTGGTCATTGGGCTGCAGGTGAGTCCTGAACACCAGCACTTCAACTGGGATACTGCACTCCGGATATTTCCTTAGGAGCAGGTCCGCAACAGTGTTAACAAGCCCGTAGTTGTTGGAGTCGACGGTTGCGAATACTCCCCCTTTGTCCCTGCGGCTGGCGGGAAAGTTTGCTTCCCTTCTGGAGGCCCCGTTACGGGTGGTCACATGCCTGGGAATGTCCGACTTCTACCTTCCCGCCCACCTGCCACCAGGGTATATCGACAGCGCGGTGAGCTTGAAGCCGTTGCCAAGCGCCTCATGGAATCCGCCGGCCAGGGTCCTGGTGGATGAAAGCCGCAACGCCCAGTTGCTGGTTGTGGGGCGGCGGGGCCACGGCGGCCTCCTCGGCCAGCTCATGGGTTCGGTCAGCGCATCATGTGCGGCTCATGCACATTGCCCCGTGCTGGTGGTCGGCGAGGAAGCGGAGGACGCCGCGTAGCTGTCCCGGTTTCCTCGCTCGGAACCACCATAGCGGCCTTGAAACCAAGGAAACCCCATGCACCAATCACGGAGCCTGCAGGCGCCGGGGTCCGGGACTTTCGCCCCTTACCGCTGCGGCAAGGGTGGACGATTCTTGGAGGGAGGCCGTCCTCGTGCCTAAAACAACAGCCAACCTAAGGGAGCCGTTATGAAAGCCATCGTCTACGGTGGGCCCGGCAGGAAATCCTGGACAGACGTGCCCGATCCGACGATCCAACACCCGGGTGACGCCATCGTCAAAGTGGACACAACCACCATCTGCGGCACCGACCTGCACATCCTCAAGGGCGATGTTCCGGCTGTCAGGGAAGGGCGGGTCCTGGGCCACGAAGGAGTGGGAACCGTCACCGAGGTAGGACAGTCTGTGACCGGCCTTAGGCCGGGTGACAGGGTAATCATTTCCTGCATCAAGTCCTGCGGCCATTGCGCAAACTGCAAATCGGGGCTCTATTCCCACTGCCTGGGTGAAGAGGGCGCGCCCGGGATCGGCTGGGTCTTTGGCCATTTGATCGATGGCACCCAGGCTGAGTACGTGCGGGTTCCCTATGCGGACAATTCCCTGCACCTCCTGCCTCCCGGGGTGACCGACGAACAGGCCGTCATGCTCTCCGACATTCTCCCTACCGGCTTTGAAATCGGCGTGCAGTACGGCCGGGTAAAGCCCGGTGACACTGTGGCGGTGATCGGAGCCGGTCCGGTCGGCTTGGCAGCCATCGCCGGGGGTGTCAAGTTTTCTGTGTAAGGGACCGGTCGGTTGTCCGGTCTGCCGGGTGGTCAGATCGGGAGTCGGTTGGGGAATTGAACGGCGAAGGCGT
>NZ_JBNHFD010000026.1:0-40517 GCF_059089865.1 Arthrobacter sp. Y3221157 | reverse complement strand
GCCGCACACACGAACGCCGCACCGCGGTGCCGGTCCGGGACGTCCGAAAGCTGGTTCAGCAGAAGTGCGAGGTTGGCGGCGTCGTCGCCGTGGCTGCCGGACCAGCGCGCGGAGAAGATGCCGGGGGCCCCGCCCATGACGTCGACCGCGAGCCCGGAATCGTCGGCGATGGCCACCAGGCCGGTGGCATCGGCAACGGCCCGCGCCTTCAGCAACGAATTCTCGGCGAACGTCACGCCGGTTTCGACGACGTCGGGGGCACCTGCCTCCGCCGCGTCCACCACCTGCGTGTCGACGTCGAGCCCCGGGACCTGGCCGCGCAGCAGCTCACGCAGCTCCCGGAGTTTGCCCTTATTGTGCGTGGCGAGGACCAAGCGGGGGGCGGCGGCGGCCGCGCTCACAGGGTGTCTGCCAGGGTCTCACGCTGGATGGCCGCGAGCTGGGTGGTGCCCAGCAGGGCCAGGTCCAGGAGCTTGTCCAGCTCCTCGCGGTCGAACGGCGCACCCTCGGCAGTGCCCTGCACCTCAACAAACTTGCCGGCGCCGGTCACCACCACGTTCATGTCGGTTTCCGCACGGACATCCTCGACGTACGGCAGGTCCAGCATGGGCACGCCGTCGATGATGCCCACCGAGACGGCCGCGATGGTGTCGATCAGCGGCTGCGCGGTCTTGGCAATGAGCTTGTTGTCACGGGCGAAACGGATGGAATCGGCAAGTGCCACGTAGGCGCCGGTGATGGCGGCCGTGCGGGTTCCGCCGTCGGCCTGCAGGACGTCGCAGTCCAGCACGATGGTGTTCTCGCCCAGGGCCTTGGTGTCGATGATGGACCGCAGGGACCGGCCGATGAGCCGCGAGATTTCGTGCGTGCGGCCGCCGATCTTGCCCTTGACGGACTCCCGGTCGGAGCGGGTGTTCGTTGCCCGCGGCAGCATGGCGTACTCGGCCGTGACCCAGCCCCGTCCCTCACCCTTCAGCCAGCGGGGAACGCCGGCGGTCAGGGAGGCGGTGCACAGGACCCTGGTGTTGCCGAATTCGATCAGCGCCGAACCCTCAGCCTGGTTGGACCATCCGCGGGTGATGCTGATGGGTCGGAGCTGGTCCGGGGCGCGGCCGTCGGCGCGCACGATGGGCACTGCAGTTGCTTCAGAAGTCATGCCTTTAGCTTATCCACTGCTGCCGGTACCGGCAGTTCCGGCAAGGCAGCCCGGCAGGCGGGCGCTAGATGGTGTAGTGCACTCCGGCGACGGCCACGGCCACGTCCCCGGCGAACACCGGACGCGCCTCCGCCATCACGGTGGTCTGGGAGGTCCACACCGGGATGTGGGTGAGCAGGAGGCGCCGGGCACCGGCCGCCGTGGCGGCCTCGCCGGCGCGTTTGCCCGTCAGGTGGACATCCTTGATGCCGTTGTCGCGGCCCTCCTCGAAGGCGGCCTCGCACAGGAACAGGTCCGCATCCTTGGCGGCTTCCTCCAGCCCGGCACAGGAATCGGTGTCGCCGGAATAGGTCAAAGTACGGGCAACCATGTTGCCGTCCTTGTCCGGCTCCACCACCTCCACCCGGAGCGCATAAGCCTCCTCGATGGGATGGTTCACGGCGAAGGGCGTCACGGTGAACGGGCCCACGGTCACCGGCTCACGTTCGGTCCAGTTCGTGAACTCGAATTCCTCGTGCATGCCCGGGTCAAGGGCCAGGCCGTAGGCCGTGGCCATCCGGTCGGCAGTTGCGGCAGGCCCCCAGACGGGGATCCGACCGCGCCCCCAGCCACCCGGCTTCCAGCGGATGGCAACGTGCAGGCCGCATAGGTCCATGCAGTGGTCCGGGTGCAGGTGGGTGAGGAAGATCGCGTCAATGTCTTCAAGGTCCGTGTAGCGCTGGATTGCCCCCAGCGCACCGCTGCCGAGATCCATGACCACCTTCCACGTCCGCTCCCCGTCCGTGGCGGTCAGGAGGTAGCACGACGCCGGCGAACCGGGGCCCGGGAACGAGCCGGTGCAGCCCACGATGGTCAGTTTCACAGCGCCGGACCCCCGGCGCGGCCGGCGTCCGCCAGTCCTGCGACGAAGTTGGAAATCCGGGGCCGGTTCCTGGCGCTCCGGGCCGCGGCAATCATTTCCGGGGTTATCCGCGCAAGGCTTCCGGTGGGGTACTGCGCTGCCACATGGTCCACGTGGCGGACGGACAGCACCTCGGGGCCGAGGAACCTGCGGGCCAGGGCCTCGAACTGGCCGGCGTCACCAGTTGCCACGAAGTGGTGCTCCGGCGGTGTCCCGGCGCTGCGCTGGAGGTTGTGCGTCGCAAGTGCCCGGTACACGTCCTTGGCGGTCTCCTCGGCGCTGGAGACCAGCGTCACGTCCGCCCCCATGACGTAGGAGATGACGCCGGTGAGCAGGGGGTAGTGGGTGCAGCCCAGCACCACGGTGTCCACCTCCGCGGCCTTCAGCGGCGCCAGGTATTCCTCGGCGACTGCCAGCAGGGCGGGACCGGTGGTGATGCCGGCCTCCACGTAACTGACGAATTCAGGGCAGGCCACGGACGTGATGGAAAGGTCCGGAGCAGCAGCGAAGGTATCCTCGTACGCCCGCGATCCGATCGTGGCGGATGTCCCGATGACGCCCACGCGTCCGGTGCGGGTGGCGGCTACAGCGCGCCGGACCGCCGGCTGGATGACCTCGATGACGGGGATGCCATATTTGGCCGTGTACCTTTCGCGGGCGTCCCTGAGCACCGCGGCCGACGCCGAGTTGCAGGCGATGGTCAGCAGCTTGACGCCGGAGTCCACGAGTTCGTCCATCACGCCCAGGGCGTTGGCCCGGACTTCCGCAATGGGCAGGGGCCCGTACGGTCCGTGGGCCGTGTCCCCCACGTACAGGATGGACTCATTGGGAAGCTGGTCGATGATGGAGCGGGCCACGGTGAGGCCCCCTACACCGGAATCGAAGACCCCAATGGGGCGCGCTTCCAGGGCGGCGGCCTGAAGGTCGTCCGCTTCGGATGCCTGCCGGGTTGCCGGCGGATCCATGCTCGAGGCTGTTGTCATGATTATTCGAGGATAGGTGCTCCCCGATGCCTCAGCCATCATCTTGTGGCCTGTGACTCATGTCTAGTTTGTCACACGGCGCCGGGGCTGCGCGGCCGGAAATGCTCAACGCCGGGTTTCCAACGACTGCAGCATCGCCTGCACCAGTGATTCCTGCAGCCAGGTGGCGAAGTTGTAGACCAGGGCCAGGTAGCTCTCCACGTCCTCTGCCTGGGACCAGTCCTGCATCAGGTGGACGTGTTCGGCGTCCTCCTCGTCCCGGATGTCCAGGCGCTCGGCCAGGACCAGGCGGACATCGTTCAGTGCCATGGACCAGTGCTTCGCCCCCTCGGGCGTCAGCACAATCTCGTCCTTGTCCAGGTCCAGCGCGGCCGCGCGCAGCGCGCCGATCTTCGTCTCCCGGAGCGAGCGCTCGGTGAGCTGGCGGAACTCAAGGGACGCGGCGCCGTCGTCCTTCACGACGTTGGGGAGCAGGCGCCTGACGGCCCGGTCTGTCGGTTCGGCAACGTCCATGTCCAGCCCGATGAGCGCCGCCAGCGGATCCTGGCCAGCGCGTTCCTCCGGCTGGAGCATGGAGATGACGTCGTCAATCAGGCTGCGCAGGAGCTCACGCTCGGCGGGTTCGAGGTAGCCGGTAATGCCCTTGAGCCCGTACTTGAATGCCTTAGCCACGTTTCCCCTTGCCCTGTCCCGGTCCGCCGGACTTCCCGGAGTTGCCGCCGGGGCCGCCGCTCGCTTTCTCCACGGTGGCCCACAGCCCGAAACCGTGCATGGCCACCGCGTGCCGCTCCACCTGTTCCTTGCTGCCGTGCGCCACGATCGAACGGCCTTTTCTGTGAACCTCCATCATGAGCTTGTTCGCCTTGCTCTCCGAGTAGCCGAAATAGCTTTGGAACACGTAGCTGACGTAGCTCATGAGGTTGACGGGATCGTTCCAGATCACCAGGTTCCAGGGGATGTCCGGGGCGGTCAGGGAGTCTGTGGCCTCCGCTGTTCCGGTCCGGGTGCCCTCCTGCGTATCAGGGCCGAGCGCAACGCTTAGGGTCATCTGTCCATTCTATGGGGATGCTGGGCCCCCGCTGGCGAGGGCCCCGCGGCGAAGCGAAGCGAGACGTGGGAGCCGGTGGGTGGGCCCCCGCTGGCGAGGGCCCCGCGGCGAAGCGAAGCGAGACGTGGGAGCCAGTGGGGACTAGAGTGACTTTCGTGAGTACCACTGCCGGCTGGGACCATCCCCGCACGTCTTTTTACACTGACCATTACGAGCTGACCATGCTGCAGGCGTCGCTCCATTCCGGAGCCGCGCACCGCAAGTCGGTGTTCGAGGCGTTCGCCCGGCGTCTGCCGGACGGCCGGCGCTACGGGATCGTGGCCGGTACCGGCCGGCTCCTGGAAGGCATCGCCAACTTCCGCTTCGGCGGGACGGAACTGGACTTCCTGGCCCGCACCGGAGTGGTCAATAAACAGACCCTGGAATACCTTGAGTCATACCGCTTCTCGGGCGACATCTGGGGCTACGCCGAGGGCGAGGCGTACTTTCCCAACTCCCCCATCCTGATCGTTGAGGGCACGTTCGCCGAGGCGTGCATGCTGGAGACCTACATCCTGTCCGTCCTCAACCATGACAGCGCCATTGCCTCGGCCGCCTCGCGGATGGTCAGCGCCGCGCACGGCCGACCGTGCATCGAGATGGGCTCCCGGCGCACCCATGAGGAGGCTGCGGCGTCCGCCGCCCGGGCCGCCGTCATCGCCGGGTTCGACAGCACGTCCAACCTCGAGGCTGGCGCCCGGTACGGCATCAAGACCGTCGGCACCGCCGCCCACTCCTTCACCCTGCTCCACGACACCGAACGGGACGCCTTCGAGGCCCAGATCGCGGCGCTCGGCGAGGGCACGTCCCTCCTTGTGGACACGTACGGCGTCGAGGCGGCCGTCCGCACGGCCGTGGAGCTTGCGGGTCCCCGGCTGGGTGCCGTCCGGCTGGACTCGGGCGACCTCGTGGACCAGGCGCAGTGGGTGCGCCGGCTCCTGGACGACCTCGGCAACGAGGACACCAAGATCGTGGTCACCTCGGACCTGGATGAGTATGCGATTGCCGCGCTGCAGTCCGCGCCGGTGGATTCCTACGGCGTGGGAACGTCCCTGGTGACCGGGTCCGGCGCACCCACCGCCAGCATGGTCTACAAGCTGGTGAGCCGCACGGACGATGACGGCAACTTCGTCTCGGTGGCCAAGGCCGCCAAGAACAAAGCCAGCGTGGGCGGACGCAAGTACGCACTGCGGAAGATGAACGAGCACGGCATCGCCACTGCCGAGATCGTGGGTGTCGGCCGCCGGCCGGATGACGACGGCAACGACCGCCCGCTGCTGCACCAATTCATGAAGAACGGTGAACTGGTCCCCGGGTGGACCGGGCATGAAGGCGTGCTCCGGGCGCGGCAGCGCCACGCCGATTCGATGGCCGAACTGCCGCCCGTGGTCAACCGCCTCCAGCGCGGAGAGGCCGCCATCCCTACCATGTACGAGGAGAACTGATGTCGCGTGCGCTGATCATCGTCGATGTCCAGAACGACTTCTGCGAGGGCGGTTCCCTGGCTGTCCAGGGCGGCGCCGCGGTAGCGGGGGCCATCAGTGACTACGTGGACGCCCACCACAACGAGTTCGACCATGTTGTTGCCACCCAGGACTGGCACATCGATCCGGGCAGCCATTTCTCGGACACCCCCGACTTCAAGGACAGCTGGCCGCCGCACTGCGTCGCCGGTACCCGGGGCGCCGAACTGCATCCGGACCTGGACACGGAGTACATCCAGGCGTACTTCCAGAAGGGCCAGTACGCGGCTGCCTACTCCGGTTTCGAAGGGCTCCTGGCGCCAGAGGATGCCGTCCCCACCGGGGAACGCCAGCCCGGTGGTGCCGACGCAAGCCGGTTCGCACCGGACGAGGACGCAATCGGCCTGGATGACTGGCTTCAGAGCCACGACGTCGAAGACGTTGTGGTGGTGGGCATCGCCACCGACTACTGCGTCCGGGCCACTTCGCTGGACGCCGTCCAGGCCGGGTACTCCGTCACTGTCATCCGCCATCTGACGGCGGGCATCGCCGAGGACCTCGCAGAGGCCGTGGCCGAGATGGAGCTCGGCGGGGTGGACGTTTCCTGACGCTGGTGCAACAGTGGCCCGGTGCGCTGCACCGGGCCACTCGTGTCTTCAGGTCACCGCTACTTGCGGCCGATGAACCAGTCCCGGAGCTTCCTCAACCGCGCCTGCAGTTGTTCCTCGTTGGCCTGCGCCACGGCGGGGCCCCCGCATACGGTCCGGAGCTTGGTGTGGATGACACCGTGGGGGGTGCCGGTCCGCGCGGACCAGGCGGCCACGTTCTTGGCGAGCTCGTTCCGCAGGTCCATGAGCATCCGGTGGTCCGGGACAGCGGGTGCGGCAGCCTCGGCGGCCGCCGGAGCCTTCCGGTTCTTCCGGTTGAGCTGCTCATGCTGGCGCTGCCGCAGGAGCGTGCCCACCTGCTCCGCGTCCAGCAGGCCGGGGATGCCCAGGAAGTCCAGTTCGTCGTCGGACCCGATGTCGCCGCCGGTGCCAAATTCGCCGCCGTCGAAGAGCACGCGGTCGAAGGAAGCCTGCGAGTCCAGTGCTTCGAACTTTCCCTTGGTGAGGCTGTCCGAGGCCTTGTCCTCGCGGTTGGCCTCCGCCATCAGCGAGTCCTCGGGGTTGAAGAGGCCGTCTCCGTCCTCCTTCTCCGGGCGGTCCAGGGCATGGTCCCGTTCCGCTTCCATGGAGTTGGCCAGTGCCATCAGCTGCGGCACCGAGGGCAGGAAGACCGACGCCGTTTCACCCCGTTTCCGGGCACGCACGAAGCGCCCCACAGCCTGGGCGAAGAAGAGCGGGGTGGAGGTTGACGTGGCGTAGACACCCACGGACAGCCTGGGAACGTCCACTCCTTCGGACACCATGCGGACCGCCACCATCCAGCGGGTGTCGCCCGCCGAAAACTCCTCGATCTTGCTCGAGGCCTTGGCGTCGTCGGAGAGGATGACGGTGGGTGACTCCCCCGTGATCCTCTTCAGCTGGCCCGCGTAGGCCCTGGCGTCCTCGTGGTCCGTGGCAATAACCAGGCCGCCGGCATCGGGGACGGTGCGGCGGACTTCGGTCAGCCGCTTGTCAGCCCCAGCCAGCACGGCAGGAATCCACTCGCCTGCGGGGTTCAGGGCTGTCCGCCAGGCCTGGGACGTGATGTCCTTGGTGACGGCGGCCTCGCCCAGCGATGCCGCCATTTCCTCACCGGCGCTGGTGCGCCAGCGCATCTGGCCGGAGTAGGCCATGAAGATCACGGGCCGGACCACGTGGTCCCGCAGCGCGTTGCCGTAGCCGTAGGTGTAGTCCGCCTTTGACCGGCGGATGCCGTCCCTGTCCTCGGCATACTCGACGAACGGGATGGGCGAGGTGTCCGAACGGAATGGGGTACCTGTCAGGGACAGCCGCCGCACCGCCGGATCGAAGGCCTCGCGCAGGCCGTCGCCCCAGGAGAGGGCCTCGCCGCCGTGGTGGATTTCGTCCAGGATCACCAGCGTGCGTGCCGCCTCCGTCTTGGCCCGGTGCAGCAGCGGCTTGCTGGCCACCTGGGCGTACGTGACGGCAACACCGATGAACCCGCGGCCGTGCTGGCCGTCCGAGTTCTTGAAGTTGGGGTCGATGGCGATGCCCACCCGCGCCGCAGCGTCGGCCCACTGCCGCTTGAGGTGGTCCGTGGGCGCCACGATGGTCACCCGGTTCACGGCGCCGGAATCGATCAGCGTTGACGCTATCCGCAGGGCGAAGGTGGTCTTACCGGCGCCCGGGGTTGCTACCGCCAGGAAGTCGCGGGGGCTGTTCCGGAGATAGAGGTCAAGGGCTTCCTGCTGCCAGGCACGGAGTTTCGGGGCGGTTCCCCAGGCTGCGCGTTCCGGATAGGCCGGAGGCAGGGTGGGGCCGCCAAAGAGCGTTTCCGTCACTACTTGTTGTTGCCCGAGTCCCCTCCGGGACCCTTGCCGCCGTCGTTGCCCGGGCGGAGGCCCTCATAGACCTCTTTGCACGTGGGGCATACCGGGAACTTCTTCGGATCCCGGCCCGGCGTCCAGACCTTGCCGCACAGCGCGATGACGGGCTCGCCGGTCATCGCAGACTCCATGATTTTCTCCTTGCGCACATAGTGCGCAAAGCGCTCCCGGTCCCCCGGTTCAAGTTCCTCGCGCAGTTCTTCGCGCTCAATGGTGGCTGTGGACGTTCCAGCCCCGGAAAGCTCACGCATCGGGTCGTTTTCGAGAGGGTCCGTCATGCTAGTCATGCCAACCATCTTAGCTGTTCCGGTGGCCGGGAGTCCGACGCCGGCCCGGGCGCGGGCGGCCGGATGCAGCCGAGCAGCGCCCGCCGCCGTCGTGCCGTTTCCTGCCTTCCGGCCTCCCTTGCCGCGGGTCAGAGCCCCTGCCAGGCGGGCTTGTTGTCGTAGGTGTGCCGGTAGAAATCCGCGAGCTTGAGCGCCGAAGCCGCCGCTTCATCCAACAGGACGGTGGCATGCGGGTGGAACTGCAGGATAGATGCGGGGCAAATGGCGGCGACCGGCCCCTCGACGAACTCGCGCACGGCCTGTGCCTTCTGCGCCCCGGTGGCGAGCAGGATCACATGCCGGGCCTCCATGATGGTGCCCAGGCCCTGCGTCAGGACGTGGTGCGGGACTTCGGCCAGGCTCTTGAAGAAGCGGGCGTTGTCCCGGCGTGTCTGTTCGATCAGGCTCTTGATCCGGGTGCGCGAGGCAAAGGAGGAACCGGGCTCGTTGAACGCGATGTGCCCGTCGGTACCCACCCCAAGGAGCTGCAGGTCCACGCCGCCGGCTGCCGCGATGGCGTCCTCATAAGCCTGGCAGGCCGCGGGGATATCGCTGGCCGTCCCATCGGGGCCATGGACATTTTCCGGTGAGATGTTCACCCGGTCCGTGAACTCGCGCCGGATGACTTCCCGGTACGATTCGGGGTGCCCGGCGGGCAGGTCGACATACTCATCCAGTGTGAACGCGGTGGCCCGGCTGAAGTCCAGGCCCCGGGCGTGCCGTTCCGCCAGCTCGTCATACACCGGCAACGGCGAGGACCCCGTGGCAAGGCCAAGCACCGCGTCCGGCTTCCGCCCGAGCAGCTCCTCGATGGCATCCGCCGCCAGCTTTCCAATCTGCCTGCTGCCGCCCAGGATGACGACTTCCATGCTGTTCCTTCCGCCGTGCCTGCCGTTACTTGTTCACGCCCACCTGGGCCAGGAGTTCCGGCCCGCGGGCGTCGAGCCATTTTCCGCCCAGCCGTACACCGGCCACGAACAGGCCGAGGCCCAGCAGCGTTCCCACCGCGAGGTTGATCCAGCCAAAGAGGCTGTTTCCGGTCACCAGCTGCGCGACCATCAGCGCCGCTTCAGGCAGCACCAGCACCACCAGGACCAGCATTCCCCCGAACTGCACTGCGAGGGTCTGCCCCACGTTGCCCGGCGGCTTCTTGAACGGGCTGTCCCCGGGGAGCGGAACCGCCACGGTGTAACGGGCGGAGACCACTGATGCCAGCCCCAGGCAGGTGAAGAGGATACCCAGGCCCAGCCCGAGCTGGCCGGGCAGCCCGGGCCAGTCGCCGGTGAACGCCGCGGAGCCCACGGCAAAGATGACCACCACCGGAAGGGCGAAGGACATGCAGGCCAGGGCGCGGCCCAGCCGGTCAGCCACACCGGATACCCCGGTGGCCAGGTGCAGGGCGAACGCGGTGTTGTCGTAGGACACGTCGGCTGAGATGGACCACGCGATAATGAACGCGGAGATCGGCGCCAGGAATGCGAGGCTGGAGTACTCTCCTGTCTGGGATCCCTGGAAGACCAGGACAACGGGCAGCAGCGGGATGACCACCAGCGATCCGGAGTAGCGGGGGTCGCGGAACCAGTAGGTGAGCGACCTAGCCATCACAGCACCTGCCGGTACGGGCGGCAGGAGCCCCAGAAGCCCAAGCTTGCTTCCCTTGCGCTTGCTGCTGCCGGCGTACGGCGGCGTGACGAGGGCCCTTTCCAGAAGGAGCTTCCAGCACCAGGCCAGCGCAGCGAGTGAGGCCACTGCCACCAGGAACTTGGCGGCCGCCGGACCAAACCGGCCTGCGTGGAGCTCGCCGCCCAGGGACCAGGGGGCCCCGAGCGGGGTCCAGGAAAGGACGCTGGCGAAGTCCGGCAGGAAGCCGGTCGAGTTCGAGATGCCCTGGCCGACGCCCGCGATGATGGGGCCTAGGAGGACGAGCGGAACCATGAAGGCAATGGCGCTGATGTCCTTGAACCGGCGGGACGCAGCAAGGCTGGCGGTGGCCGTGGTAACCACCTTTGAGAGGACGATGCACGTCATCACGCCGAGCGCCGCCCCCAGCAGTGCGCCGAACACGGGCAGTACTCCGCGGAACCAGGTCACCACCGTGGACAGCGCCACCAGGGCAGTGGCCAGACCCGGGATGCCGATCAGCCCGCCAAGGGCCAGGCCCGCCAGCATCTGCCGCATCGGGATGGCGAAGGTGGTGAAGCGGGCCGGGTCCAGGGTCATGTCCGTGGCTGAAGCAACCACCGGGATGAGTCCCCAGCCCAGGACGGCAGCGGAGCCGCCGAGCACCACCGCGGTTTGCGCGATCCCGGCGTCCGCGGAGCGCAGCAGGACCAGGGCCACCACCAGCGTGGAGATCAGGCCCAGCGCGTAGAGTCCGGCGAAGGCCAGGCCCACGAGTTGCCACGGACTGCGCCGGAGGCCGTTGCGGAGCAGGGTCAGTTTCAGCCTTAAAAGGTGCGCAACCATTCCAGCCCTTCCGTGCGGCTGCGCCCACCGACCAGTTGGACGAACCGGTCTTCCAAAGACGCCCCGGCGCGGACCTGGTCAACAGTCCCGGCAGCCAGCAGCCGGCCGCCCGCCACCACAGCCACGTGGTCGCACATGCGCTGGACCAGGTCCATGACATGGCTGGACATGATGACGGTACCGCCCGACGCCACGTAGCCGTCCAGGATGGAGCGGATGTTCGCCGCCGAGACCGGGTCCACAGCTTCAAAAGGTTCGTCCAGGACCAGCAGACGGGGCGCGTGGATCAGGGCGGAGGCGAGCGCGATTTTCTTTGTCATGCCGGCGGAGTAGTCCACCACCAGCGTTCCCGCATCCTGGGCCAGGTCCATCGCTTCCAGCAGTTCGCCCACGCGGGAGGCCACCACGTTCCGGTCCATGCCGCGCAGCAGTCCGGCGTAGGTGATCAGTTGCTCACCCGTCAGCCTGTCGAACAGCCGGACGCCGTCGGGCAGGACGCCCATGAGTTTTTTGGCTTCCAGCGGGTGCGCCCAGACGTCGACGCCGTGGACTAACGCCGTGCCAAAGTCAGGCCGCAGCAGCCCGGTGGCCATGGACAGCGTGGTGGTCTTGCCTGCCCCGTTGGGGCCCACGATGCCGTAGAAGGAGCCGGCGGGCACATCCAGGCTGATGCCGTCCACCGCGATCTTCTGGCCGAACCGCTTGGCCAGGCCGCGGATGGCCAAGGCCGGAACGGCGCCGGCGGCGGCAGCGGAAGGGGGTGCGGCGGCGTCGGTAGGATGCAGCGGCACGCCCGCGGGATCGGGATACTGGGCGGTCATGAAGCCAGACTAGCCCCCGGAACACGGCTGCGGGGTCCTCCGGGAGGAGTAGAAACAAAGGCGTACGGCAGCTGCCCGCCCCGCTGGCCTGCCCGCTCTTCCTAAGTGGCCTTGCGGATGCGGATGGGCCCCTTCGCAGTGGCAGGATCAACCACCGAACCGCCCTGGGTAATCACCACCTCGCCGGCATCGACGAGCCGCCGCGCCGCCCGCCGGGCCGGCTCCATGAGGTCGCGCCAGTGTTCGCCGCCGACCGCTCGCGCCGCATCGGACGGACAAATAGTGGACGTGGCGGCCCTCGCAGCCAGGAGCCCAAGGATGGTGTCTTCCAGCCGCTGGTCGAGGCTGCTGGAATCATTGGCCGTCATTGCTGATCCTCTCCGGACATACTCAGAAGCTGCGCCGCGGCAGCGCCCGCTCGTACTGGGGAGCCCAGCCGGTTTCATGGCCCAGTTCGAAGGCTGCACGCAGCCACCAGTGCGGGTCGCGGAGCGCGGCCCTGGCGATCAGCACTGCATCGGCCTGCCCGGTAGCGATGGCATGCCCGGCCTGCCCGGCTGAGGTCAGCAGGCCCACCGTCCCGGTGGGGATGCCGGCCTCCTTGCGGATGGCCTCAGAAAATCCGGTCTGGTATCCGGGACCGGGAGTGATCCTTTGGTGGGCCACTGCTCCCCCGCTGGACACATCAATCAAGTCCACGCCGCGTCCCGCTGCCTGCCGTGCCAGGCGGACGGAGGCCGGCAGGTCAATGCCGCCCTCAGCCCAGTCGGTGGCGGAAATCCTCAGCAGCAGCGGCATTGAGTCGGGGATGGCGTCCCGCACGGCATCGATAACGGCAAGCATCAGCCGGTTGCGGCCGGCCTCGTCCCCGCCCCATTCGTCGTTGCGCAGGTTGGTCAGCGGGCTCTGGAACTGGTGCAGCAGGTAGCCGTGCGCGCCGTGGATCTCCACGGTGTCGAAGCCGGCCTCCACCGCGCGTTTCGCCGCTGCTGCAAAGTCGGCGATGACCGCCTGGATCTGTTCCGCTGTCATCACGGCTGGAACCTCATAGCCGTCAAAGGCCACTGCCGACGGGCCCACTGTGCCCCAGCCGCCGTCGGATGCTGCCACGCTCCCGTGCCTGCCGGAAAAGGGCCACCACGTGGACGCCTTCCGTCCGGCATGCGCCAGCTGTACCCCGATCTTCGCGCCGGCCGCTCCGTGACGGTGCACGAACGTGGTGATCCGCTGCCACGCTTCGGCCTGCTCATCGTTGTAGAGCCCGGCGTCGCGGGGGCTGATGCGGCCCTCCGCGCCCACCGCAGCCGCCTCGGTGAGCAGCAGCGCGGCCCCGCCGGCGGCGAAGGAACCCAGATGCATCAGGTGCCAGTCGTTGGGAACCCCCGGCGCGGCGTCGGGATCGCAGCTGTACTGGCACATGGGTGACAGCCAGCCGCGGTGCTGGAGCTCCAGGGAACGGAGCTTCAGCGGATCGAACAGGCCCGGCACTAGAAGAGGACCCTCGCCAGGGCCTGGCGCGCTTTGGAAACGCGTTCGTCGGATGCGCCAACCACGTCGAAGAGTTCCAGCAGGCGGAGGCGGGCGGTCTCACGCTCCGGGCCGAAGTTCCTGCCAATGAATGCCACCAGGCGGTTCAGGCCGTCGTCCACGTGTCCGCCGGCGATGTCCAGGTCCGCGACAGCCAGCTGGGCTTCCAGGTTGTCAGGCTCATTGGCGGCGAGCGTGCGGACGGACTCGCCGTCCTGGGCCGACAGCGGCTGCAGGCGTGCCATCAGCTCCACTTGGGCAAGCCCTGCCTTGGCCTCGTGGTCCGAGGGCATCTCTTTGAGCGCCTGCCGGTAGGCATCCGCGGCAGCGTCGAAGTCGCCCGCCTCGATAGCGTCGTAGGCGGCCTGGTGCAGTGGCGGCAGGGGCGCGGGTTCGGATTCTTCGCCGGCGCCGGCGTTCAGGCTGCCGGTCACGCCGTTCGCCGCAGCCACCTTCAACAGCTCATCAAACAGGGCACGCACCTGCTGCTCGTCCGCGCTGCCCTGGAAGAGCGGCACGGGCTGTCCCCTGAGGACGGCGACGGCGGTAGGCACCGCCTGCACCTGGAATGCCTGGGCCAGCTGGGGGAACGCCTCGATATCGGCGGCACCGAGGACAAGCCGGCCCCCGTAGCTCTTCACCACGCTGTCCAGCGTCTGCAGCATCCCGGTGGACTCCGGCGAGTACGGGGCCCACAGGGCGAACACCACGGGGACCTGCGCGGAAAGTTCCACCAGCTGCTGGAAGTTGGCCTCGGTGACGTTGACCCGCAGGTCCGGTCCGCCGGCGGCTCCTCCGGACTGCGGCCCTTCCGGCGTGCCGGCGCCAGCGGCGGCACCGGTTCCGGCGGGCGCGGCCGGGCGCTGCTTCAGGGTTGAAAGGTCGACGGCGCCGCGCAGGTTAAGCAGGCTGGCAGCGGCTGGAGGGACTGGGCGGGAAGCAGGCGAACTCATGCTTTCCACTTTAGCCACTCCGGCCGCTGCCGGAAGTAACGCTGTGCCGGGGCTACTTGAAGCTGGCGCCGACCAGGCCGCGGGTTGCCGCGACGAGCTTCATGGGGTCGGTGGAGCCGGCAGGCGGAATGTAGACCGCCATGGACTCGGCGAAGTTGAGCACCATGCCCGTGGTGGTTTCCTTGCCACCGGCCAGGGCTGCTGCATCATCACCGATGGTCAGCTTGTCGCCGGCAGCCTTCGGTGTGCCTTCAAAACCGAAGTTGATCCGGCCCAGGACCAGCGCCCCGCCGTCATCGGTGCGGAAGACCACCGTGCTTTCCGGTACCACCTTGTGGGTGAAGGAGAAGTTGCCGTTCTCGCCGGCCTTGACCACCTCTGCCTGGTAGGACAGCGTGTCAGCGATGTAGGGCGAGGACTCGCCCTCAACAAGCTTGTCCTTGAAGGCGGAATCGGGAGTGGTAAGGCGGTCGGCGAGGCCCGAGAGTGCCTCTTCCCCGCTGTACAGCAGGCCGGTCTTGTCACCGGCGGCGAGGGTGTCCGTGCCCCCACGGCTGATGGTGGGGAACGTGGCGCCGGGTTGGAGCGGGGTGGTTTCCACCAGCTTGTAGTTCTCGCGCGGCGAGGGCTGGACCAGGGTCAGCAGCTGTGGCACCACATTGCCGTCGCCCTGCGTCACGGCCAGGACGGAGCGGGGCCAGTCGCGGTCACTGGTGACCACGGTGGTGAGCAGCTTGGTGGACCGCACCGGCATCCTGGCTTCGTAGGAGCCCACCTGGGAACGGATCTTGTAGTTCTGGGTGCGCACTTCCAGCTCGGTGCCGCCCACGCGCTCGGCGAGCTGGCCCGCGTCCTTGGCGGCATCACCGGCGTCGACGGCACTGGAGACCTGCTCCAGGATCCGGCGGAACTGGGCGTCAAGCAGGACCGGCGATCCGGCCTCCGGGGCAGCCGGTGCCGACGGCGAACCGGTGGCTTCCGGAGCCGGCGTGGCAGCGTACGCGGCCGTGCCGGAACCCGCGAGGACCGCTGCGGTAATACCCGCAGCCACCATGCCGGCGCGCGAGGTTACCTTGGAAGATCCGGCCCCCGACTGGCTCCGGTCACGGGCGCGCTGTGCAAAGCCGCTGCCCTGGCCATCGCCTTCACCGTTCCGCTTGCGCGCGGACAGCAGTGCCAGCACAATGCCGGCAAGGATCAGGAGGGACCCAAGCAGCATCAGCGGAACGGCCCAGGGAGTGGAAGTGTCGTTGGGGAACGTCATGGAGACCGAGGCCGGAGCGGCTTTTGTTCCGTCGGAGGCGAGCAGGAGTGTCCAGTCGCCGTCTGCCGGAGGGGTCCACGAGTATTCCAGTTCGCCGCTGGCATTTTCGCTGGAAACCCAAAGGTCGGAGCCTGCCGGGTTGGGGGCGGTGGCTTCGCCGTCGGTGTGCTCAACCTGAAGGGACTTGCCGTCCTCCGAAACACCGCTGATGGTGTTGTGCGCGGACTGGCCAACCCAGGCGTCAACGTCATCCGGCCGGCCGGCGGCGAGCAGGAAGTTGCCGTCGCCCTCGATGCTGATCTTGACGGTACCGCCATGCAGGGTGCGCAGGTTCTGGTCAATGACGGTCAGCGGCGCTTCCGCCGTATCGGCCGGCGCGGCTGCCGTGAAGGTCTCGGAAGGGGCCCAGATGGTTCTCTGGCCAATACCGGCCAAAAGTGTCAGGAGGCCGAGCAGCACAAGTGCGACTGCAGTCTTTAAACGCAAGGGAACACCTATCATCAGCGGGGGTTTGCTTCCCATAGTAACCGTTTTGTTACCAGGGCCCCGGATTGGGTGCGCTTGCCGCCTCCCCAAAATGCCACGGACCGTCCCCGTCCGCAGCTGTTGACAAGGCTGCTGATAGTGTTTGCGATGATCATCACATTGGCCCGTTGACGCGGCGCCACGCACGGAACAGGCCCTCAAAACCAGTGACTGACAAGACGGACGAGTCTTCCGCGGCATCCAACAACCCCGGGGGCCAGGAGCCACCGGCAGCCGCACCCGAGGGAGCCCCGCACGCCCGCAGGAAGGGCACTGCCGCGGCGGCGCTCGGTTTTGTGGCCCGCCGGCTTCGCCAGCCCCTGCCGGGCGCCCAGCCGAGGCTGCGGTTCGAGATGCCGCCGGAGTACGTCCAGGAGCACGAGGTCACCACCACCGACCCTGACGGCGAGGTACGCCCGCAGTTCGGCCGCCCCGGCCCACGGATGTCGCCGCAGCATCCCCTCTATATGGGCTTCATGGGAACCGTGGGCGTTGGGCTTGCCCTGCTGGTCTACTGGATCGGTTCGAACACCACGCAGCTGCTGTTGTGGATCGTGGCGGCCCTGTTCATCGCCCTGGGCCTGGAACCGGTGGTGGGCTGGTTGGAGAACCGCAAGATCCCGCGTCCGGCAGGCATCCTGGTGTCGGTGACTGTCCTGGTAAGCGCCGTCGTCGGCTTCTTTGCCACCCTGATCCCCACCATCGTGGAGCAGGTGACGGAAATCGTGGAGCAGGCGCCGATATGGATCCGGGACTTCATCAATTCCGAGTTCTTCCGCAGCCTTGACGACCAGTTCGGCGTCCGTGACCGGGTGGCGGAGGAACTGGACAAGTTCGTCAACGACCCCGCGGCGGTGGGCGGCATTTTCGGCGGCGTGGTGGGCTTCGGTTCCACTGTGGCGAACGGCCTGTTCGGGGCCCTGATCGTGCTGGTGCTGAGCCTGTACTTCCTGGCGGCCCTGCCGGCAATGAAGAAGTGGGGGTACCGGCTGGCACCCCGCTCCCGCCGCCACCGCGTGGAGGCCCTGTCCGAGGAGATCACCCGTTCTGTGGGCAACTACGTGATCGGCCAGGCCTGCGTGGCGCTCCTGAATGCCACCTTCGCCTTCGTCGTGATGTCCATCCTGGGCATTCCCTTCGCCCTGCTGCTGGCCTTCGTTGTTGCCCTGCTCGCCTTCATCCCGCTGGTTGGCGGCCTAATTGCCGGTGTGGTGGTGCTGCTTGTCTCCCTGACGGAGGGCTGGCAGACGGCCGCGGTTTACGCCATCTGCTACTTCGCCTACCTGCAGTTCGAGGCGTACTTCATCTCGCCGCGGATCATGCAAAAGGCTGTTGCAGTGCCGGGGGCGGTGGCAGTCATTTCAGTTATCGCCGGCGGCAGCTTACTGGGGGTCCTCGGCGCCCTGATCGCCATTCCCACGGCAGCGGCCGTCCTGCTGCTGATCCGGGAGATCTACATCGTCCGGCAGGACCAACACTGAATCCCGCCCCTGCAGCCTAGGCCGAAGCAGTAGCCGACGGACCGTCCCATTCCGTCGGCAGCCCGGCAGCCCCGGAGCCGGCTTCGGTGACGTCGTCCACGATCTCGTTCAGGACCCGGGTGGCGTACTTCTCCCCCACCCACAGGTGCTTGGCGCCGTCGACGCCCACCACCCGCGCCTGCGGCACCAGGCTGAACCGTGCGGCCGCCTCGGCGGGCTGGAGGAAATCATCGTGCTCGGGAACCAGGACGGTGAGCGGCTTGCCCGATTCGGCCCACTGCTGCAGGTGCTTGTCCGTGGCACGGTGCAACGGCGGCGAAAGCAGGACGGCGCCCTCCACCTGCGACGCCACGGGCTCCACCGCGCCGTACATCAGCGCCAGTTCGGTGCCGAAGGACCAGCCCACCAGCCACCGGTTGGGCAGGCCGCGTTCGACGGCGAACCGTACCGCCGCCTCGACGTCGTACCGTTCGCCGATTCCTTCTTCGAAGGCACCCGAGCTGGTGCCGCGCGGGGATTCCGTGCCTCGGGTGTTGAAGCGGAGGACTGCCACGCCTGCCAGCGCCGGCAAGCGGTACGAGGCCTTGCGGTACACGTGCGAATCCATGAAACCGCCGTGCGTGGGCAGGGGGTGCAGGGTGATGAGCGTGGCGTGGACGGGCCCCGATTCCGGCAGCGCGAGCTCACCCACCAGGGTGTGGCCGTCGTCCGTCTGCAGCTCCACGTTCTCACGCCGGGCGGGCAGGACGGTGGCGGCACGGATGGGAGCGGGCCCCTGGGCGGGGGTGAATTCATACGACGCCGGATCAAAAGTCATGCCTGCCAGCTTAGCGACAGCAGGGGTCCCTCCGCCCGCTCCGGTCAGCGGTAACGGTAACTGCGCGACATCCAGCAGTTGGTGTGCCAGTGCCGCCGCTCCGCCAGTCCGGCGGCGGCGCCAAAGAGGTGGTCGTCCTTCCAGACCACCAGGTGCGCCACCCCCGGCAGCACGGCGGTGGAGCATTCCGGGCAGATGTACGTCTTTTCGGCGTTCCTGGCCGTCATGGTGCGGACCATCCATTCGCCGTCAGGAGCGCTTTCCCGGCGGGCGATGCCGGCCCGTGCCCGTTCCAGGTCCAGCTCGGGAACCTCCCCGCCGCCCTTTTTCCCGGCACCCCATTTTCCCGGAGCTGCACCTTTTCCGGAGGCAGGACGGCGGGGACGGTTGGAACGCGGCATGCATCCATTCTGCCCCAGCCGTGCATCTCTCCCCCACCGCGGAACCGCAGTGCCTGCCGCCGTCGAAACCTGGCAGCAAGGCTGCACGCGGTAGTCTGTACGGCGTGCGACTTGTCATAGCCCGATGCTCCGTTGATTACGTTGGCCGGCTCAAAGCCCATCTCCCCCTCGCCACCAGGCTCCTCCTGGTCAAGGCGGACGGCTCCGTACTGGTTCACTCGGACGGCGGATCCTATAAGCCGCTCAACTGGATGAGCCCGCCCGCCACCCTGCGGGTCTCCTCCCCGGAGGACGTGGACCTTGAGCTGGGGGTGGTGGAGCAGTGGACCGTCCAGTCGGCGAAGACGGATGACCGTCTCATCATCAACATCCACGAAAAGCTGAGCGAATCATCCCACGATCTGGGGGTGGACCCCGGCCTCATCAAGGACGGCGTGGAGGCCGACCTCCAGCGGCTCCTCGCCGAACAGATCGAAACCCTCGGTGCCGGCTACTCGCTGATCCGCCGGGAGTACTTCACTGCCATTGGACCGGTGGACATCCTGGCGCGGGACGCGGACGGCGGCACCGTGGCCATCGAGCTCAAGCGCCGGGGCGACATCGACGGTGTGGAGCAGCTGACGCGCTACCTGGAACTGCTCAACCGCGATCCCCTGCTTGCACCCGTGCGCGGAATCTTTGCGGCCCAGCAGATCAAGCCGCAGGCGAAGGTGCTGGCAACTGACCGCGGCATCGACTGCATCACCCTGGACTACGATGCAATGCGCGGCGTCGATGACAGTGAATCGCGCCTTTTCTGACCTGTCACATTCGCGCCCGGTCAATGCCACAGCCTTCTGACAAGGCATTTAACCCGGTTTTAACCTAAATTTTTGGCCCTTTCACCGTAAAACCGTTGACCGGCGCGAAGAGGCATGAAATTCTTGTCTCAGTCTTTGTGTAGGTGTTTTTCATGCTCGCAAGACATGTTGCGAGCGCGAAGCTCCTGCAACCCGGATCCCCGAATAGGGCCCGGAATTCAGGATTCTTCTCGCGGAGTGACCAAGGCCGGTACGAGGTGTGCCGATCTTAAAAAAGTTCCACAATGAGGAGAAATAAATGGCACAGGGAACCGTCAAGTGGTTCAACGCTGAAAAGGGCTTCGGCTTCATTACCCCGGATGACTCCGACGGTGATGTCTTCGTTCACTACTCCGAGATCCAGACCAACGGCTTCAAGACCCTCGATGAGAACCAGCGCGTTCAGTTCGAGATCGGCCAGGGAGCCAAGGGCCCCCAGGCTACCGGCGTAACGCTGGTCTAATCCCCCGCCGCATACCCGCTTCGGCGATATGCAGCAATAAAATGATCCCCGGCAATTGCCGCCGGGGATCATTTTTTATGGGTGCTCCCTTTCGCGTTTCGATATGCTTTTTCCCGCATCCCGGCCGCAAGTTTTACACCTATTCCGAATTATTCTTACTTGACCAGTTTGCTGACCAGCCGTGCTCCCTGCGGCAGGGAAAGCCCGGGCAGGTACGCGCGGGTCAGCGCGCGGCCGATCGCCGGCAGGTGCAGCGGGTCCTGGTAGTAGAGGTACAGGGCGCGGTACTCGGGCTTGAACCGGGACTTGAACGCGGCCAGGGAACGGAAGCCGTACACCGGCTCCAAGGCATGCCCCACAAGGTCGAGGATGCGGACCAGGTTTTCGGCCCCGTCCCGGTCCCCGGTACTGTCGTTCGCGCCGCCGTGGTTGGCCAGCGGGGAGCCGGACAGGGAGATCACCTCCACTGATCCGCGCAGCTCCAGCACGGCCGAGGCGATGAGGAATTCCATGACGCCCGGAAATCCTTCCGCACCCCGCCGCATGACATCCAGCGTCCTGCTGACCAGCCGCCCGCCGTCGTACACCGGAAGCCAACTGGTCACGCCATGGACCGTGCCGTTGCCGTCCACGGCCAGGCAGCACAGGACCTCGTCGTCGTCCAGCTCGTCCACCCCGCCCAGGGTGAAGCCCATTTCGGGGACGGACTTGTTGGCCGCCCACTCCTCCGAGACCTCGTTGAGCTTCGACCTCAGTGAGGCCGGCAGCGCGTGGTAGGGGCCCCACACCGCCTCAACCCCCAGCTTTGCCGCCCGGTTCAGCGCGGTCCGGACGTTCTGCCATTCCTTGCCTTTGAACTCCAGCTCCCGGATGGCGAGCCGGGTCTCCTGCGCAACCGGCACCCGGGCGAACCCGCGCTCCTGCAACGCCGGCCACATGGAGCCGTCGCAGGAGTAGAGCGCCGGGATCAGGGCGTGGCTGCGGCAATAGGCCAGGAACCCCTCTGTGACCGCCGGCTGTGACTGTCCTGGTCCGATTGCCCCGCCCAGGGTCAATGCCACGCTGCCGTGCCGCTGGTACGCAACTGCACCCTGCCCGTCCGGGCTGAACCAGTAGGTGTTGGGCTCCCACAGTGCCATCCAGGACAGCGGGCCGCCGCCCTGGTGCAGCAGTTCCCGCGCCCTGGCTCGGTCCTGCCATCCGGAGTCATGGCCATGGTGTCCAATCAGCACCCACCACACGGCCACCAGTGCCACCACCCAGAACACGGGGCCCGAGTAGGCAAACAGGACTGCCTCCACGCTGTTCCGGTCGGCAAAAACCCGGTGGTAGTGCTGCGGGATGGGAACCGGGACGTACTGCCTCGCCAGCTCGGCGAAAAGTCCCAGCAGCCCGCCGTCGCGCTCCAGGCCGCCTGACCAGAACCATGCGCCGGCGTAGGCGGTTGCCAGGACTCCCCAGGTGCCGCCGACCACCAGGGCCAGCGTGCGGCGGGCAGCAGGCAGCGTCTGCACCCGGAACTGCCGCCGGTTGAGCCAGAGGACTACGGCGAGCAGGAGGGGCACGACGACGAGCGGCAGCACGTGCGCGAAGGCCGATCCCATGGGGGCAGCCTGCGGCCCCTCCGGACGCGAGGGCACCAGCGCAAAGAGGGCGAGATAGACGGCCGCCAGTGCCGTGACGGCCAGCTGGATGGCAATGGCGATGTTCAGTGCCAGCCTCCGGCCCCGGCGCATGCCGTCGGCGCAGATCAGCAGCAGGAGAACCGGCACAACGGCCAGGGCGAGCCCGAACGGGCCGGCGAATCCTGCACGTCCCGCTTCCAGGCAGGAGGCCTCAACGGTTGCCCCGCAGTTCAGTGCGAGCTGGCTGAGCGTGGGCATCGGGTTCAGCACCACGTCGCGCAGCAGTGCCAGCGGCCCGGTGGGCGCACGCGCTATTCCGGTGAGGATAGGTCCGACAGCGAAGACGGCGACGGTCAGGGCCAGGAGGTTCCTCGCCTCCCGGCCCGTTGACCGGTGCCGGTGCAGGTGGCCCTGGTCGCCCTGGATCCACCAGCCAGCCAGGAGGCCGAGGAGGGCGCCAAGCAGGCCGATGACCGTTTCGGCGTGCCCCACGTACAGGACCAGCAGGAGCGAAACGGAGATCACCGCCGTCCGCAGCCGCCGCTGCCACAGCACGGGCAGCCGTGCACTGCCGGCCAGGCCTGCAGCAAGGACCGGACCGTAGGGCCCGATCAGGATGTCGTCCGCCATCTGGTCCAGCCACCCGTCTCCGCCGTACGCCGCCAGCTGGGTGATGAGCAGGAACAGTGTCACCGCGGCAAACTGGCCACCGAACAGCAGGGCGGCCGCTGCCCGGGACCCCAGTTTCCGCTCCGCAAGCCCCAGCAGCACGATGATCATCAGTGACGCTGCCAGGTACGCCAGGGGGTTGGTAGCGAAAAAGAGGCTGGTAAAGAGCTGCCACCAGTTGCCGTCACGGAGACCGGGCCCGCTCACGCCGGCCAGTTCCAGCAGGTGCTCCGGAGGCCCCGCCAGGAAGCTGCCTGTTACGGCGCCGGCAGCGAGGAACACCGCAAGGACGCACAGGCTGAACGGTACGGACCGCAGCTCGCCGGCGGCACGGGCCAGTGCTGGCCGGATCACGGTGTCCCAGGCCAGTGTTGCGGTGCGGACCTCCCTCCCGGAGCTCACCGCCGAAGCCCCCATCGGTCCATGAGGAAATCCAGGGCATCCGCAATCCGCCGCGAGGACGTGTCCCAGGAATGGCCGGTGTTTTCCACCTCATAGGCCCGTACCGTGAAACCCGCCGTTTCCGCTGCTGCCGCCAGTGTCCGCAAGTACGCCACGAACTCGGGATCGTTCTGTCCGGCCGTCAGGTACAGGCCGCTGCCTTCGAACCTTTGCTGCTGCATGATGGCCAGCGGCGTCTGCCGGTTGAAGGCCTCGGGATCACCGGGGAAGGCGGCGTCGATGGTTTTCTGCCGTTCCTTTGCGATGGCCGGTTCGGCTTCCGCAGAGAATGCCAGTGCCGCAGGGAAGAGTTCCGGGTGCCGCGTGGCCAGTTGCACTGCGCAGGTGCCGCCGAACGAGAAACCGCCCGTTGCCCAGCGGCTGTGGCTGGTGTCTACCACGAGCGTGGAGCTGATCCACCCGGTGACATCCTTGGTGAGGTAGGTATCGGCCCGGGCAATCCGGCTGTCCATGCACATGGTGTTGGCCGACTGGGAACCGTTGGGGTCGGGAATCACCACTACCGGCGCCACCCCGCCGTGTGCTGCGGCGTAGGAGTCCATGTGGGCCTGGATGGTCCCGCCCGTCAGCCAGTCCGCCGGGCCGCCCGGCTGGCCCGCGATCAGGACCAGGACCGGAAGCGCCGGGCGGTTGGGGGCGAAGTACGCGGGCGGCAGGTAGATGTAGGCTTCCCGCGTGTCCATCCCGGACAGGGTTCCGGGAATCGAGGCCCTGCGAAGGGCTCCCCCGGCCGGAAGTTCCCCCTGCGGGCTCCAGCCGTCCAGTGGCGCGCCGTCAGGCTGACCGGGCTGGCGCATCAGCCCGGCTTCAAGGGTGGGAATCCGCGACAAGGTTGTTCCCAAAAGGTCGCTGACAGTCCTGTTCAGGCCGAAGTAGGCGTTGATCTGCACCGAAGACAGCGCGACCACCAGGAGTGCGGCCAGGATGGCGGTCCCGCGGCGCGGCCAGCTGGCGTGCGGAAGGCGCATCAGGCCCAGGAGCACGGCGGCGACGGCGGGCACCACCCAGAGCAGGACGGTGTCCGGAATGTTCTCGGGGAAGACGGTGAAAACGTTGATGAGGGCCCAGTGGACAGTGGCCACCAGGGCAAAGGCGGCAGCCCCGGCCGCGATGATGCGGAAGATCCAGCGGCGTCCGTTCGGAGGCGAAGGGGGCGGCAACAGGAGGTAGCCAGCCCCGGCGGCACCCAGGACGAGGGCTGCCCAGTACAGGGGGCCGTCAATCAGCCTGGCGTCGAAGAACCAGTCCACGCCGGCTAGCGCCAGGTCCCCACGCCGATGACCGGTCCGGCCTCCAGCCACGAGGAGAGGCCAGTGTAGGCGTCGAACTTCATGGCGAGCCGGAGGTCCTGGCCTTCATAGCGCAGTTCAACGATCACGACGTCGGGCTGGACCTTGACGGCCTCGGCCTCAGTGGGCTTGCGGCGGCCCAGGAGCTCAAGCGAGTGCCGCTTGAAGCGGTGTTTGGGGCGGACACTGAGCGAGAGCAGCCGGAACCACTCCAGATCATTGTCCTGATAACGACAAACCCCCATCTGCCAGCTGTTTCCAGCCATGCAGATGGAGGCGTCCACCGTGCCGAGGGCACGCCGCAGGTTGAAGCGGCGCACCCCCGAAAGGCACAGTGCAATAATCAGCAAACCAAAGGCGGTTGCCAGTGCGATGAACGGAAGACTAGATGCGTCCATCAAGGTGATGCTAGCGAATCCCAGCGGTAGCCGACTCACCCAAGTGGGCGTTGTCAGCCACAATAACCACGCGGTTGTTGTCCACGGAGAAGAACCCGCCGTCGACAGCTACTGCAATACGGTCACCGGACACCGGCTGGATAGCCAGCTCACCTTCGGCCAGGATCGCCAGCAGGGGCGAGTGGCCGGGCAGGATTCCGATTTCACCATCGCTGGTGCGGGCCTTGACCATCTTGGCCGCTCCGGACCACACGAAGTGGTCCGCTGCGACAATCTCAACCTCAAGCTCAGCCATATTACTTGGTCTGTTCCTGGATCTTGGCCCACTGGCGCTCAACGTCATCCAGGCCGCCGACGTTGAAGAACGCCTGCTCTGCGATGTGGTCGAGGTCTCCGTCGCAGATGGCAGTGAAGCCTTCAACAGTGTCCTTGATGGAGACCGTGGAGCCTTCAACGCCGGTGAACTGCTTGGCGGTGTAGGTGTTCTGGGACAGGAACTGCTGGATGCGGCGTGCACGGGACACGACGATCTTGTCCTCTTCCGACAGTTCGTCAACGCCGAGGATGGCGATGATGTCCTGGAGTTCCTTGTTCTTCTGCAGGATCTGCTTCACACGGACAGCCGTGTTGTAGTGGTCCTGGCCGATGTACTGGGGATCCAGGATTCGGGAGGTGGACGTCAGCGGGTCAACGGCCGGGTACAGACCACGGGAGGCGATTTCACGGGAAAGTTCCGTGGTCGCGTCCAGGTGCGCGAAGGTGGTTGCCGGAGCCGGGTCGGTGTAGTCATCTGCGGGGACGTAGATGGCCTGCATCGAGGTGATGGAGTGGCCCTTGGTGGAGGTGATGCGCTCCTGCAGGAGGCCCATCTCGTCAGCCAGGTTGGGCTGGTAGCCCACGGCGGACGGCATACGGCCGAGCAGCGTGGAAACCTCGGAACCGGCCTGGGTGAAGCGGAAGATGTTGTCGATGAAGAGCAGCACGTCCTGCTTCTGGACATCGCGGAAGTACTCCGCCATGGTCAGGGCGGACAGGGCCACACGAAGGCGCGTTCCCGGCGGCTCGTCCATCTGGCCGAACACAAGGGCGGTGTCCTTGAGGACGCCTGCCTCTTCCATTTCAACCCAGAGGTCGTTACCTTCACGGGTACGCTCGCCAACACCGGCGAATACCGAGGTACCACCGAAGTTGCGGGCAACACGCGTGATCATTTCCTGGATCAGAACGGTCTTGCCCACACCGGCGCCGCCGAAGAGGCCGATCTTTCCACCCTTGATGTAGGGGGTCAGGAGGTCGATGACCTTGATGCCGGTTTCGAGCATCTCGGTGGAGCCTTCGAGCTGGGCGAAGGAGGGTGCCTTGCGGTGGATCGGCCAGCGTTCGCTGATGTCCAGGTCCGACTCGGCAACGTCCAGGGGCTGGCCCAGGACGTTGAAGATGTGGCCCTTGACGCCGTCGCCGACGGGCACGGAGATCGGGGCGCCGCTGTCCACCACGGACGTGCCGCGGACCAGGCCGTCGGTTGCCTGCAGGGAGATGGCGCGGACGAGGTTGTCACCCAGGTGCTGGGAGGTCTCGAACGTGATGGTCTTGGTCTCACCGTTGAGAGTAATCTCGGTGGTGAGTGCGTTGTAGATCGACGGGATTGCGTCAGCCGGGAATTCGACGTCGACAACCGGGCCGATGACGCGCGCAATACGACCGGTGGCACCGGTCGTTGCGGCTACGTTTTCGGTAGCAGTGGCAGTCATCTCTCTCACTTCACTCAGTAGATGGCGTGGGGTTAAGTTTATCTGTGTGGTGCAGGTTCAACGGAACCGCGGCCAGGCCTATGACGCGAGGGCGTCGGCGCCGGCAACAATCTCGGAGAGCTCCTGCGTAATCTCGGCCTGGCGGGCCGTGTTGCGCAGACGCGTGTACTTCTTGATCAGGTCCGTGGCGTTGTCCCCTGCCGACTTCATCGCACGCTGGCGCGCAGCCAGTTCGGATGCAGCGGCCTGCAGCATGGCTGCGAACAGCCGCGATTCGATGTAGCGCGGCAACAGGGCATCAAGAACCTGCTCGGTTTCCGGCTCGAACTCGTACAGCGGCAGCAGGTCCGACTCGGAGGCGGCTTCCTCTTCCACTACCTCCAGGGGCAGCAGGCGGATGACCGTGGGCTCCTGGGTCACCATCGACTTGAAGCGCGTGTAGACGACGTGGATCTCGTCCACCCCACCGTCTTCATAGTCTGTGGCGAAATCGGCCAGCAGCGCGTCCCCGATTTCACGGGCGGTGCCGAACTCCGGCGCGTCCGTTCCTCCGGTCCAGACCCGCGCGTACTGGCGGTTCCGGAAGTCGAAGTAAGCCTGCGCCTTCCGGCCCACGAGGTAGGTTTTGACTTCCTTGCCTTCAGCGTGGAGAAGCTCGTTGAGACCTTCCGCCTGCTTGAGGACACTGGCTGAGTAGGATCCTGCCAGGCCACGGTCCGAGGTGATTACCAGGACTGCGGCACGGCGGATCTGCTCGGGCTCGGTGGTCAGCGGGTGGTCGATTTCGCTTTGGCTTGCGACAGCAGAAACGGCACGCGTGATCGCGTTCGCGTAAGGCAGTGAAGCTGCTACGCGCGCACGGGCCTTGCCAATGCGCGAGGTAGCGATCAGTTCCATCGCCTTGAAGATCTTGCGCATCGACGTGGTCGAGCTGATCTTCTGGCGGTAGACCCGAATCTGGGCTCCCATACTTATCCTTTCCTAACATTCCGTAAACCGGGTGTGCCGGACCCTGAGGCCCGGCACACCCGGTGAGCGGAACTAGCGCTTCTGCTTGACGATCTTTTCCTGGTCAACGTCGCCCTCGGAGATGGACTCATGCTCCTCGTGGCCCGCACCCACCAGGTGGTTGTCGCCTTCACCGAAGAAGCCCTTCTTGAAGTCCACGATGGCGGACTTCAGAGCTGCAACGGTGTCGTCGTCAAGAACGTTGGTCTGGGCCAGCGTGGTGAGGATGGAGGACTTCCGGCCCAGGTGGTCCAGGAAATCGCGCTCGAAGCGCCTGATGTCCTCAACCGGAACGTCATCCAGGTAGCCGTTGGTACCGGCCCAGATGGAGACGACCTGGTTCTCAACCGGGAACGGCGAGTACTGGCCCTGCTTCAGCAGTTCCATCAGTCGGGCACCACGGGTCAGCTGCTGCCGGGATGCCGCGTCCAGATCCGAGGCGAACATGGCGAATGCCTGCATGTCGCGGTACTGGGCGAGATCCAGTTTCAACGTGCCGGAGACCTTCTTCATGGACTTGACCTGTGCGGCACCGCCCACGCGGGACACCGAGACACCCACGTCAACGGCGGGGCGCTGGTTGGCGTTGAAGAGGTCCGACTGGAGGAAGATCTGGCCGTCGGTGATGGAGATGACGTTGGTCGGGATGTAGGCCGATACGTCGTTCGCCTTGGTTTCGATCAGCGGCAGGCCCGTCATGGAACCGGCACCCAGTTCGTCGGAGAGCTTGGCACAACGCTCCAGCAGGCGGGAGTGCAGGTAGAAGACGTCACCCGGGTAGGCTTCGCGTCCCGGCGGGCGGCGGAGGAGCAGCGACACTGCACGGTAGGCCTCAGCCTGCTTGGACAGGTCATCGAACACAATGAGGACGTGCTTGCCGCCGTACATCCAGTGCTGGCCGATGGCCGAACCGGCGTACGGTGCCAGGTACTTGAAGCCCGCGGGGTCGGAAGCAGGGGACGCCACGATGGTGGTGTACTCCAGCGCGCCGTTGTCCTCGAGGGTCTGGCGGATGGCGGCGATGGTGGACGCCTTCTGGCCGATCGCCACGTAGATGCAGCGGACCTGCTTGGTCACGTCGCCGGAAGCCCAGTTGGCCTTCTGGTTGATGATGGTGTCGATCGCGATCGCGGACTTGCCGGTCTGGCGGTCGCCAATGATCAGCTGGCGCTGGCCGCGGCCGATCGGGATCATGGCGTCGATGGCCTTGAGCCCGGTCTGCATCGGCTCGTGCACCGACTTGCGCTGGGTCACGCCTGGAGCCTGCAGCTCCAGTGCACGGGTGGTCTCGGCCTTGATCTCGCCGAGGTCATCGATGGGCACGCCCAGCGGGTCAACAACACGGCCAAGGAAGGCGTCGCCCACGGGCACGGACAGTACCTGACCGGTGCGGTGGACTTCCTGGCCTTCTTCGATGCCGGTGAAGTCGCCGAGGACGATGACGCCGATTTCGCGGACGTCGAGGTTCTGGGCCAGGCCCAGGGTGCCGTCCTCGAAGCGCAGCAGCTCGTTCGCCATGACCGAGGGGAGGCCCTCAACACGGGCGATGCCGTCACTAGCGGTGGTTACGCGGCCGACCTCTACGCGCTCTGCGTTTCCGGGTTCGTAGGACGCCGCGAACTCGTTCAGCGCAATACGGACGTCGTCGGCGTTGATGGTCAATTCGGCCATCTGCAGTCCCTGCTCTCCTGTTTTGTGATCACCGTTAAGGTGACCGGGGTTTCTATCAGTTTGTTGGTGCTTGTCCGGCTAGCCGGCCAGCTGGCGTTGCAGCTCGCCCAGCCTGGTGATGACCGAAGCGTCGAGCACTTCGTCACCGACCTGGACGCGGATTCCGCCAATGAGTGCTGGATCAACATTGACGTTGATCTTCAGTTCCCGCCCGTACAGAGCATTCAGGCCCGCCCGGAGGCGTTCCAGCTGCGTCTGCGTCAGGGGTCGGGTCACGCTGACCGTTGCAATCCAGCGCTGCTGCCGCTTGGCCGCCAGTTCGGCGAACCGTTCAACGAGCCGGGTGGGCTTGATGCCCCGGGGCTGGGAAACTGCCTGGGTGATGAGGACCTTTGCTTCCTCACCCACCCCGGGCACCAGCTTCGCGGCGAGGGCAGCCTTGGCGGCTGCACTGGCCTGCGGCTCGGACAGAGCACGTTGTACCTCGTGGCTGGAGGCAACAGCCTGGTTGAAGGAGAACAGCTCGTTCTCCAGCTCTTCCAGGCCAGTGATTCCGGAGGCAGAAACGGCCGACTTGTTTTCAGCAACGGAAATGACCACCGTTGCGGCAAGAGTCTCGAGTGCATCGCCGATATCGCGCGCCGATGCCCAGCGTGAACTGGCCAGTCCGGATGCGATCTCTGCAGCATCAGCGGAGACTTTTCCGCCAACCAGCTGCCTCACCAGCGCCGACTTTTCGTCACCTGAACGCGACGGGTCAGTCAGGGCGCGGCGCAAGCCAGCCGAGCTGTCCACCATTTCCAGAATTCCGAAGAGTTCCTTTGCCAGCTGCAGCGACGCGGTGGGAAGCTTGGCTTCCAGCGCGGCCAGCGCTGTTGCCAGCGATTCGCTCGATACGCCTGCCATTACTTTGCTGCACCTGCGTTCTGGGTCTCCAGATCTGCCAGGAAACGGTCAACTACCCGCGCTGCGCGCTCATCGTCGTTGAGCGATTCGCCCACGATGCGGCCGGCAAGGGTGGTGGCCAGGGTGCCCACCTCTGAACGCAGGGACACAACGGCCGCCTGGCGCTCGGATTCGATCTGTGCGTGGGCCTGCGCGGTGATGCGGGCAGACTCTGCAGCTGCCTTCTCCTTGAGATCCGCAAGGATCTGGGCACCCTCCGCGCGGGCTTCCTCACGGATGCGGTTGGCTTCGGTGCGGGCGTCGGTCAGCTGCTGCTTGTACTCTTCGAGTGCAGCAGACGCCTCAGCCTGGGCCTTTTCAGCCTTTGCAATGCCGCCTTCAATAGCCTCGGCACGCTCGGCGAAGGTCTTTTCGAACATCGGGACAACGAACTTGACCACGATGAACATGAGGATGGCAAAGCCCACGAGGACAACGCCCATTTCCCAGATGTTGGGCATCAGGGGATTGACTTCGCCCTCAGTGGCGGCTGAGATGATCAGCTGAGCCATTTTTTCACCCGTCCTTTTCTACTCGGTTCTGTAAGTTCGCTTCGTTCCAGGACTAGAGAACGAAGGCGAAGACCAAGCCGAGGATGGCGAGGGCTTCAGTCAGCGCAAGGCCGAGGAACGCGATCGGCTGCAGCACGCGCTGAGCTTCAGGCTGACGGGCAACGCCGTTGATGTAAGCAGCGAATACGAGGCCAACACCGATACCACCGCCGATTGCGGACAGACCGTAACCTACGAGGTTGAGATTGCCTTCCATTTTTCTTCCTTTCAAGATGCCACTTCAGTGGCAGGTTGTTTGGGTTGCTTCATCCCCCGCGAAGGGGAAGTCTGTGTGCCTGCCGGAATTGCATCCGGCGGCATTGCCTAGTGGCTGTCGGCGTGCAGTGCGCCTTCGATGTAGATCGCGGTCAGCAGGGTAAAGACGTAGGCCTGCAGGACCATGATCAGCGCCTCGAGCATGTACATCGCGATGGCACCTGCCAGGACCAGGACCGAGGTTCCCTTGAGCAGGATGTTTTCCTGCATGACCAGGTATTCGATGCCGGAGCCGGCGATCATCACAATGAGGTGGCCTGCGAGCATCGTGGCGAACAGACGGAGGCTGTGCGTGACGGGCCGGACCAGGAAGTTGGAGATGATCTCGATCGGGATGACGATCGGAAGGATGAACCACGGAACACCCGAGGGAACGGTGGCCAGCTTGAAGTAGCGCAGGCCGTTCTTCTTGACGCCGATGGCGATCCAGGTGAAGTAGACGAGGCCGGCCAGCACGTACGCGCCACCAACGTGGGAGAAGGTGGGGAGCTGGATCAGCGGGATGGCGCCGTAAATGTTGTTCACCAGGATGAAGAAGAACAGGCTGAACAGCAGCGGGACGTACTTGATAAAGTCCCTGCCGCCGATGATGTCCTTGGCGATTCCGTTGCGGACAAAGCCGTACGCGGCTTCGCCGGCGAACTGGAGCTTGCCGGGTACCAGCTGCTGCTTGCGTGCGGCCAGCACGAAGAAGGTGGCGATAATGGCGACAGAGAGGAGGACCAGCAGCATCTGCTTGGAGAATCCTTCTGCGGCACCCCACGGCAGGATTGCCGGCAAATGCATTTCGTTAATACCAGGAGGAGCGAACTCTCCTGAATCTTGGGCCGGGAGCGCAAGCGCGATCAACGCGTTTCCTCTCTGCAGTGTCCATCATTGGGCGTTGGGCGGGGACCGGCAGCCTGACGGCCTGCTGTTCCCCCTGTGAAATTATTTGGCATTAGTGTCGCCGTCCGTGGACGGCCCGCTGGCAGCAGGACGCTCGCCAGCATTTTTACGAGAACTGGTGAGGCCATGCATGTGGGAAAGGTAAAAACCTCCGACGGCTCCAAGCAGAGCGCCTGCGAGCACAATCCAGCGCGTTCCCCACATATAATCCAGTCCCCACCCTATCAAACTCCAGACGATGATTCCGCCAATGATGTAGCTGAAGACGGCCATCCCGGCGTTGTATCCGCCGTCGGAGTTGTTGCCTGAGACGCCGGGGGCGGAGCCGCCGGATACGGGCTTGCCGGCGGAGGCTTTTCCGGACTTTTTGGGGTCACGCATCGGAGGCTTCCTTGGTTTCTGGATCGTTGTAGATCTGCAGGCGGGCTTTGCTGAAACCAGAGAGCTCAGCGACCTGCCACAAAACGACGGCGGCCACCGCACCTGCAACAAACCAGCGGCCGTGCAGCCATTGCGGAGCGCCCACCACAAACAGGACCGCGGCGAACCCCACCACCTTGATGAAGTAGGTGGCCACGAACACGCCGATGGCACCGGAGGGATTGCTGCGTCCCACGAAATGGCCCACCAGGAGGCTTGTTCCGAAGAACAGCATCACCAGGAGACCACCCAGCAGAACGGACACCGCACCGGCGGAGCCGTCCAGTAGCGATGCAGCCCCGGCGCACAGCACCAGTCCCGCCGCCGCAGCTGCGGAACTGAGCTTCAGGAGATGCAGCCAAAGGGACCGGGTGGGACCGGAAGCACCAACGGGTCCTTTGCCGGACGCGGGTCCGGACTCGGCGTTGGAGGTCATGCGATCCCAATCGTCGGTACCAAGCGGCAGCAAGCCGCACGGCGGGGTGGAGGGGCAGCTTTGGCTGCCCCTAAATTCTACATGAGATAGAAATGGTTACGCACCGGCGTTACGCCGCAGTTTCCTCGTTACGGCGCGCGAGGTAGGGCCACGCGGTGACGAGGCCCATCACCAGGGTGGCGAAGAGGTCAACAGCGAGGACGATCTGCCACGGGAAGATGGCAAAAGCCAGTCCCCCGAACGACAGCACGCCGGTCCACAGGTACATCAGGACTACGGCAGTGCGGTGCGAGTAGCCGATGTCCATGAGCTTGTGGTGCAGGTGGCCCCGGTCGGCGGACCACGGCGACCGGCCGCGCGCGGTCCTGCGGACCACCGCAAGGCCCAGGTCCAGCAGCGGCAGGAACAGGACGGCAAACGGCAGCAGGATGGGAATCACGGTGGAGATACCGTTGGCCCGGTCGTAAAGCCCGCTGGTGATCTGGCCGGTGGAGACCACACCGGCGGAGGCCATGAGCAGCCCGATCAGCATGGCGCCGGAGTCCCCCATGAAGATTTTCGAGGGGAACCAGTTGTGCGGCAGGAAGCCCAGGCAGCTGCCTACCAGGACTGCGGTGATGAGGGTGGCGAGGTCCGAATAGTCCAGGAGGACGGCGTTGCGGTGCACCCAGTACGCGGTAAAGAAGAACGCGGTGCCGCCGATGATGGCCACGCCGGCGGCCAGTCCGTCCAGGCCGTCAATGAAGTTGAAGGCGTTCATGGTGGTGACGATCAGCCCCGCGGTGAGCACCACCCGGATGGTTTCGTTTTCCAGGTAGATGGGTTCCGGTACCCAGGGCACGATGGTCATCTGGACGCCCCAGACCGCCACGGTCAGGGCGGCGGCACTCTGGCCGATGAGCTTCACCCACCACCGGATGTCCAGCAGGTCGTCCGCCACACCCACGAGGACGATCACGGCAGCGCCGGCAAGGACGCCCCACGGCGAGAAGTTGTTCCGGTAGATGTCCTTGACGAAGAAGGACTGGCTCGCAACGATCAGCGCCACCATCACGCCCAGGAAGATTGCGACTCCCCCGAGCCTCGTGACGGGGGTTGAATGCACATCGCGGCTGCGGATGGGCAGGTGCAGTTCGAGCCGGTGGCCCACCACGCGGGCACCCCAGGTGGCGGCATAGGACACGACGGCAGCAGTCAGCCCCATGAGCAGGTACATGATCATGGGGTGTCGGCCGTTTCAACTGGGGTGGAAATGCAGCGGAGCAGCGTTGGCGGCTGTACACCGGCGGGTGGGCTCACTGGCAGGGAATCTGTTCTTCGATAAATGAAACTTCTCCGTCGCCGAGCACGCAGCAGGCAGTGCGAAATGGCTGACACGCAGTGCCTTACAGGGCTGTATTACAGTGGACTCTAGTCAAAGATACTAGCGCCACCGGCTTCATGGCTCCGCGCCACACGGCGCATTACGAGCGGGGAACTCCCTGACAGCCATGCTGAAAGGACCCTTCATGACCCCCCGCATTGCAGTTGCCGCCGTCACCTTCAACCGCCCGAAGGAACTGGCTGTACTGCTGGATTCGATCAACTCGCAGACGGCGGCGGTGGACACCATTTGCCTGGTGGACAGCGGAACGGAGCCGGCGCGTGAGGTCGCCGGCCGGCACGAAAATGTGGACTACGTCAGGTCGGAGGCCAACCTGGGCGGAGCAGGCGGCTTCGCGCTGGCCGCGCTCAAGGCGGTGGCCAGCGGCGCCAGGTGGATCTGGATGATGGATGACGACGCCGAACCTGCGGATCCCGAATGCCTCGCCACCCTGCTGCGGGAGGCGGAGGCGCGCGACCTTGAAGCGGTGGTCCCGCTGGTGACGGCCCCGGGGCATCCGGACCGGCTGTCCTTCTTCTTCCGCCTGGACGGAAAAGTCACTCACAGCAGGGCCGAGGTTGAAAAGCTGGGGTTCCTGCCCAACGACGGGCATTTCTTCAACGGCGCGCTGATCCGTTCCGACGTCTTCTTCAAGGTGGGCCTGCCCGACATGCGCCTCTTCATCCGCGGCGACGAGGTTGACTTCACCATCCGCCTCCGGAAGGCCGGGATACGCTTCGGGACCGTGACCACCACGGCCATTACGCATCCCCATGCCTTTGCCGAAACACAGCACGTCTATGGCGCCCGCTGGCACGTCATCGTTCCCGAGAATGCGTTCAAGCGGTACTACTACTACCGTAACCGCGGGTACCTGATCCGGCGCTACTTCCGCGTCCGTTCGCTGGTGGCCGATGTGGGCGGGTACGCGGGCTACTTCCTGCAGCGACGGGACCTGGCAGGGTTCCTGGGCTGGGCCTCATCGTTCAGCAAAGGCCTGCGGGGCAAGGGCTTTGCACCCCTGGAGGACCAGAAGTTCTAGGCCGCGTCCTGCAGTTCCTGCGGCCTTTACTTCCTGCGGCCTTTACTTCCTGCGCAGCCGCCTGCCGGCCAGGAGCCACAGGAGGACCCACGGCTCGCCGAAGACCCGGTAGGCGACGCGCCGGGGATGCAGGAGGAGGCGCCAGGCCCATTCGAGGCCAAGGCGGCCAAGCCAGCGGGGTGCCAGCTTCTGGACACCCGCGAGCTGCTCAATGGCACCGCCCACGGCGCAATACACAGCGGGCGGCAGCGACTCCAGCCGGCGCTGGAGAACTTGTTCCTGCAGCGGCATGCCAAGCCCCAGCAGGACCAGCTGCGGCTGCTGGCGGTACAGCCATTGAACGGCGGCATCTTCGAGGCCGGGGTTCCAGTTCTCTCCCGGGAATCCGGCCACGTGCGCGCCGGGAACGATGGCCTTCAGCCTCGCGACCGCACCCGCATTCGCCTCGGCGCCGGCTCCCACGACGGCGATCCGTTCCAGTCCCCGCACCTGGTCCAGGGCGGGAAGCCAGTCGGTTGAGCCCAGTCGGTAGTCCATGACCGGGCCCTCGGCATTGCCGGTCCTCCCCCACAGCCACAGCACCGGGGCACCGTCAAGGAGCACCACGTCGCTGCGCTCGTACAGGGAGCGGAAGCCGTCGTCGGACAGCGTCAGGGTGACGCTGTGCAGGTTGTGGCCCAGGACCGTCCGGGTGGATCCGTCCTGGATATAGCGGCTGAGCGCTTCCACCAGTTCGGGAACCCGCAGCGGGGTCGCATCAACCTCCAGGAACGGGATCTGCTGGCGTTCCAGGGTCATCAAGGCTGCTGGCTCTGGTCCGGAGCAGCCTGGCCCTGTGCCGGGGAACCGCCGGGTGCGGGAGCTACGGCGGAGGAGCCTGCGGCCGCGGGCGCATCTTCGATGCGTTCCTCCCCCACGGGCACGGCATCAGCCGGCACCACAGCGGGCACCACGCCAGCAGGCTCCTCAGCAGCCGGGTCCTCCTCCGCCATGGGAATCTCCCCGAGTCCAAGAACGCCGGGCACGTGTTCGCGGAGCTGGTCCAGGCTGACGGCGCCGTTGCGGACTACCCGGAGACGCGGCCCGGTGGCGTCCACGATGGTCGAGGCCACCGCAGCTTCACCCTCGGCAGGGCGGAAGCCGCCTTCCAGGTAGACCTCCACAGAGTCTGCCAACTGCTCGCGGGCGGCCGCGGCGGTCTGCGCCGGCGCGTGGCCGGTGCGGTTCGCCGAGGAGACGGCAAGCGGCCCGGTGAGGGTCAGCAGCTCCTGGGCGATGTCGTCCGCGGGCATCCGCAGTGCGACAGTTCCCTTGGTTTCGCCGAGGTCCCAGTCCAGGGACGGCTGCGCGTGCAGGATCAGGGTCAGGCCGCCGGGCCAGAACGCCTCGGCGAGCTTCCGGGCGTCAGCCGAAACATCCGTGGCCAGGCCGTCCAGGGCATTGATGCGCGGGATCAGGACGGGCGGCGGCATGGTGCGGCTGCGTCCCTTGGATACCAGGAGCATGGTAACGGCCTGTGGTGAGAAGGCATCGGCCGCGATGCCGTACACAGTATCCGTGGGAAACACCACGCACCTTTTTTCGCTGATAGCGCGCTGGGCATGCTCCAGCCCCTGGGCGCGCTGGTCGTCAACGGTGCAGTCGTAGGTTGTGGTCACTGGCCTATTCTTTCATTCCGGGTGGTGCTGTTCCGCGAGCACGGCGCTGGTGGCGCGCTCCTTCTGGTTCAGGTCCACATGCGTGGTGATGTTGCGCCACGTTCCCGCGCGGCCCATCATCGAAGCAATCCAACCGGCCTGGACCTCTGCGTGCTCCATGACAAAGAAGCCGCCTGGCCGCAGCAGCCGGGCAGCCGAGGCCGCTGCCGCCGTCGGAAGTTCCATGCCGTCCGCTCCCCCGCCGTAGAGTGCTTCCGGAGGGTCGTGAAGCGCAACTTCGGGCTCGTTGGGGATGGCCTCTGCCGGGATGTAGGGCGGGTTTGAAACCACGACGTCGAAGGTGCCGTTAAGCTCCGGCAGTGCCGTACGCAGGTCCCCCAGCACCAGGTGGACGCCCAGGGGCGCCAGGTTCTTTGCCGCCCAGGCATGCGCCAGGCGGCTGTATTCGACGGCGTGCACCTCCGCCCCGGGGACCTCATAAGCGATCGATCCGGCGATGGCGCCGGATCCGGTGCCGAGGTCCACGATGCGGGGCGACGGCATCCCCTTGACGTGGTCGATGACGAGCTGGGCCACGGACTCCGTCTCCGGCCGCGGAATGAACACTCCGGGACCCACCGCCAGCTCGAGGTAGCGGAAATGCGCCACCCCGGTGATGTGCTGCAGGGGGACCCGGCCGGCCCGCTCCGCCACCAGCTCTGCGTAGCCGTCGGGGGCGGGCGCATCGCCCAGCATCAGGGCGCGAAGCCGGCCCAGACCCACCTTCAGGAGGTGGTCGGCCAGCAGTTCGGCATCGACGCGCGGGCTGGGGACACCCGCGTCGCGAAGGATGGCAGTTGCCTCGCTGACCGCTGCAGCGAGGGACTGGCCCGGCCCGTTGGTCATACCCGGCAGGAACTAATCGTTCAGCGCGTCCAGGCGCGCCTGCTCGTCCATCTCGATGGCGGACTGGATGACGGGCTCCAGGTCGCCGTTCATGACCTGGTCCAGGTTGTACGCCTTGTAGCCCGTCCGGTGGTCCGCGATGCGGTTCTCCGGATAGTTGTAGGTGCGGATGCGCTCCGAGCGGTCCATGGTGCGGATCTGCGACTTCCGCTGTTCGGAGTTGGCGGCGTCGATCTGCTCCTGCTGGTGGGCCAGGATGCGGGCGCGGAGGACCCGCATGCCAGCTTCGCGGTTCTGCAGCTGCGACTTCTCGTTCTGCATGGCCACAACAATGCCCGTGGGCAGGTGGGTGATGCGGACGGCGGAGTCCGTGGTGTTCACGGACTGTCCACCGGGGCCGGACGAGCGGTACACGTCGATTTTGAGGTCGTTCTGGTTGATCTCGAGCTCTTCGGGCTCATCGACTTCCGGCAGGACCAGGACGCCGGCGGCGGACGTGTGGATACGGCCCTGGGATTCGGTGACGGGAACGCGCTGCACGCGGTGTACCCCGCCCTCGAATTTGAGCCGGGCGTACACGCCCTCGGCGGGATCATTCGAGTTGCCCTTGACGGCCACCTGGACGTCCTTGTAGCCGCCGAGGTCCGACTCGGTGGCAGAGATGATCTCAGTCTTCCAGCCGCGCGACTCGGCGTAGCGGGTATACATGCGCAGGAGGTCGCCGGCGAACAGCGCGGCTTCATCACCGCCTTCACCGCCCTTGACCTCGAGGATCACGTTGCGGGCGTCGTCGGGATCGCGCGGGATGAGCAGCCGGCGAAGCTTTGCAGCAGCAGCCTCCAGCGAAGCCTCAAGCTCGGGCACCTCGGCAGCAAACTCGGGATCCTCGGCAGCCATCTCCTTGGCGGCAGCAAGGTCGTCGCGGATGGCCTCCCACCGGTGGTAGGCCTCAACAATGCCATTCAGCTGAGCCGACCGCCGCCCCAGCTTCCGGGCAAGCCGCTGGTCAGCATAAACAGCAGGATCCCCCAGCTGCGCCTGGATGGAATCATGCTCATCAAGCAGGCCCTGTACGGACTCAAACATTTTTCAAAACCTCTTTCGACTTGTACAAGTCTAGTAACCCGAGGGCGAAGGTAGACAAACGGGGAAGGCGACCGGGGCGAACTGCCGCTGGGAGGCGACCGCCCCGTTCAGGTGACGGACAAACGAAACGAGCCGCTGATTCTGCTGCCCCGGGAGCGTTCGACGACTGCCCAACCTTCGCAAGCTCAGGTCGGGGCCCTCGTCGTCTCTCTTATCGGGCCTGCCGAAGCCGGGTGGCTTGGGATCGTAGATCGCAAGCCACCCGGCGTAGGGGCGGGGACAGCAGAATCAGCGGCTCAAAAGGGCGTTATTTGTCGTTATCCGACTTCGCACCAAGCGTCGTCTTCTGGACCTGCATGAGGAACTCGACGTTGCTCTGGGTTTCCCGGATCTTGTTGGTGAGCAGTTCAAGGCTCTGCTGGGTCTCGAGTCCGGAGAGGACGCGGCGCAGCTTCCACATGATCTTGACTTCTTCCGGCGAGAGCAGGTTCTCCTCGCGGCGGGTACCGGACGCGTTGACGTCCACGGCGGGGAAGATGCGCTTGTCGGCCAGCTGGCGGGACAGGCGGAGTTCCATGTTGCCGGTGCCCTTGAACTCTTCGAAGATGACCTCGTCCATCTTGGATCCGGTCTCCACGAGGGCGGTGGCCAGGATGGTGAGCGAACCGCCGTTTTCGATGTTGCGGGCGGCACCGAAGAAGCGCTTGGGCGGGTACAGGGCTGCGGAGTCCACACCACCGGACAGGATGCGGCCCGAGGCCGGTGCTGCCAGGTTGTAGGCACGGCCCAGGCGGGTCATGGAGTCCAGCAGGACCACCACGTCCATGCCCATTTCCACCAGGCGCTTGGCGCGTTCGATGGAAAGTTCGGCCACGGTGGTGTGGTCATCGGCGGGGCGGTCGAAGGTGGAGGCAATGACCTCGCCCTTGACGGTGCGCTGCATGTCCGTGACTTCTTCGGGGCGTTCGTCCACCAGCACCATCATGAGGTGGACCTCAGGGTTGTTGGTGGTGATAGCGTTCGCGATGGACTGCAGGATGAGCGTCTTTCCGGCCTTGGGCGGGGAGACGATCAGGCCGCGCTGGCCCTTGCCGATGGGTGCCACGAGGTCGATGACGCGGGGGCCGATCTTCTTGGGATCGGTCTCGAGGCGCAGCCGCTCGGACGGGTACAGCGGAACCAGCTTGGCGAATTCGACGCGGTCCTTGAGTTCTTCTGCGGTCTTGCCGTTCACGGAGGTGACCCGGACCAGGGCGTTGAATTTCTGGCGGTTGGACTGCTGGCTGCGGTCCTCGCCGTCACGGGGTGCACGGATGGCACCAACGACGGCGTCGCCCTTGCGCAGGTTGTACTTCTTGACCTGGGCCAGGGAAACGTAGACGTCGTTCGGGCCGGGCAGGTAGCCGGAGGTACGGATGAAGGCGTAGTTCTCCAGGACGTCCAGGATGCCGGCGACGGGCAGCAGGACATCGTCCTCGGTAATTTCGACGTCGTCGACGTCGGGGCCCTGGGAGCGTCCGCGGCGGCGGTCGTTGCGGTCGCGGAAGCGGTCGTTGCGGGAGCTGTCGCGGTCCTGGCCGCCGGAGCGGTCATTGCGGTCGTTCCGGTCGCGGCGGTTGCGGCGGTTCCTGCGGCTGCCGCCGTCGGTATCGTCGCTGTCGTCACGGCGGTTGTCGCGCGTGCCTTCGCGCTGCCCGGCCTCGCGGCTGCCTGCGTTGTCGCGGCCGCCGTCGGAGTCGCGTCCTGCGGTGTCCCGCCCGCTGCGCGTGCGGCCCTCACGGCGGTCGGTGCGCTGGCCGGCTTCGACGGAGTCGGCGGCGGGGGCTTCGGCGCGCTCAGGTGTGCGCTGCTCCGCGGGAGCCTGTTCCGGTGCGGCCTGCTCGGCCGGAGCCTCGGCGGGGGCTTCCTGCACGGCCCCGGCAGCTTCGCCGCGGCGGCGGTTGCGGGTGCGCGGCTGGCGGCGCTCGGGTGCAGCTTCCGATTCAGCGGCTTCCGGCGCGGCAGGAGCTTCCACCGGAGCGGCTGCAGCAGGTGCCTCGGCAACTGTTTCAGGTGCTGCCGGAGCAATCACGCCGTCGCTGACTGCCCGGCGGCTGCGGCCACGGCCACGGGTGCGCGGGGCTTCAG
>NZ_JBNHFD010000025.1:0-42336 GCF_059089865.1 Arthrobacter sp. Y3221157 | reverse complement strand
GGTTCTACTTCGTCACCGGCCAGATGGACCACCTCGACGAGGTCGTCCAGAACGCCGCCGACGAATACGCCGCGAACCTGGCCCGGCTCGGCAACGTCGCCACCGCCCTGCGCGTCAGCATCCCTTCCGCTTAACCGTGTTGATCCCTCACAACTAGGAGACACACCAATGCAAACCGTACAGAACATCCAGGACATCGTCACCGGCGACCAAATCGACCCCCGGTCCTTCCGGAACACACTCGGCCACTACGCCTCCGGCATCACCATCATCGCCGGGCTTGCCGGGGACGAACCCATCGGGTTCACCTGCCAGTCGTTTTACAGCGTCTCAACCGAGCCTCCCCTGGTGTCCTTCAGCGTCATGCTGAACTCCACGACCTACCCGCGGATCCGCGAAACCGGGAAATTCTCCGTGAACGTCCTCTCACACGCCCAGCACGAAATCTCCAACCAGTTCGCCCGCAAAGGCACCGACAAATGGGCCGGCATCGACTGGAACCCCACCCGGAACCAGAACCCCGTGATCGCAGACACCCTCATGTGGCTCGACTGCGACATCTTCGCCGAATACGAAGCCGGGGACCACTACATCGTCATCGGCCGCGTCAACGAAATGAGCACCCCGGAATGGCACACCGGCCACCCCCTGCTCTACTTCAAAGGCCAATACCGCCACCTCCTCCCCACCACCGACTGAACATCTGAGAAGGTCGGAAGAACCCGGTTTGGCGCCTGCTTTGCAGGCGCCAAACGTCAACCTCTAAATACAGGTTGACCCGGTCGCCTTATACCTCCAGGAGCACCCCTTGGTTTCTGCATCTACTCTCCCCTGTCCGCAACTGACAGATGAGACGCCACATGGACGCGCCGATCTCGACGCCGCACGCGCTGCCTTCGGCCAAGAGGTCCGGCTGGAAATCCTCCGGTATCTGCGCATCCTGGGCCCTTCGAACCGGACCCAGATCGCCCGGGACACGCGCATCAGTCACGGACTGGTGGCACAGGCTCTGAACTTCCTCCTCGTCCCTGACACTGACGTATCTCGCAGCTGCCAGCATCAGTTTCCCGCATCGTTCCACAACGCATCCTTCTGAGAAAGGAAAAGCAATGACGCTGTTTTCCTGGAGCACCAAGCCCCGCTTCACCCCTTTAAGGCACCCACGCCACATTTCCCCGGCCGTTGAAAACGCAGACCTTTGCTGCTTCGCTTGGGAAGGTCTCTACCTCGATGACCAGGCAAGCCCCACAGAGCCCACCAACAGGCAGCCCGAACTGCCCGTACCCGCAGCACGGCACTAACACCCCACCACAGCCTTCGGCCGTGTCGTAGCCGCTTCGCGGGAGTCAGCATTTTCGACTGCGTGTGCTGCATCCGAAGGTGAAGCGGCCGTGGCTGCTTCCTTATCCAATCGCCTACGGTCAGGCGATGGTTTCGACGCAATTGTTCGCTCGCGAAACAAGACGCTGTGCCTCTTCGCGTGTAGGTGGGACGTCCGGGGAGTTGATCAACCGTCCAATGGGACACGACGCCCACCATCTCATCCACGTCGGCCGGCGTGGCATCTGGGCGAGCGTTGCCGTCGCTCATGAGCTCCGTAAGAATCCGCGAGAGGGAGGCGGCGACGTTCGGGTGCTGAAGCAGTTCGCCGACGATGGAGCCCAGTGTGTAACGGAGTTGGATGTCTTCCTCCTGAATCTGGATGCGGGTTCCGCCACGCACGTCGCGGCTGGAGGACCCGACCATAAACCAATAGACCGCGTCTTCGACGACCCAGCGTCCGACGCGGGCATAATAAGCCGGATCCTCTCTGCTCACATGAATTACGACTGTCTGGCTCTCCGGGTTCAAGATCGACGGGAGTGAAGCCCTCACGTTCTTGCGGAGCCCGCTGCACTCGCGAACCAGAAACTCCGACACGAACCTGGATGACCTCCCGGCCTGCCCGTTCGCCACTGTTTTGGACAGCAACGGTGATGTGGACGCCATCGACCGCCGCGATCGCCCTGACGCCTGAGGGCGCGAATATTGTGTACGCGACACAAGTACTCTTCTCCGGTTTCCCACCATCTCTGCAGACAATCGCGAAGGGGCGCGTCTGGCAGTCCGACACATGATTGAGCAAGGCTGCCGCGCGATCATGGTCCTCACCGCCGCGCCGTCGTCTGGTCTCGCGGAGAGTGGCGAAGGGCACGTCCTCCCCGAGAGGATCGCCGGATATCGTGATGCTCTAAAGGGGCGAGGCTTCCCTTCCAAGAGAAGAGGAACCTCCACTGCCGGGACGCTTTCGAAGAGTCGCGCGAAGGACTTACGGAATTGGATGCCCACGTCGACAGCCGGGACGATCTGGATGACATCGTCTGCCTGGCCGACGTGATGGCGCCACCTGCTTTGCGAACCCTCAGGATGCGTGGCTTACAGGTGCCTGAGGACGTTGCACCAGTTGGTTTTGATGATGAGAAGGCTGCGGTCCTAATCGACCCGCAGTCGACCGCCGTGCAACAGCCGGATGAGGCAATGGGACCGACTGGCCGTGGAGTTGCTGTTTCGTCTAATCAGCGGAGAAGACCTTCCCCGTACCTCCTATGAATTTAGTAGAAGCCTGGCGCCCCGGGGTTCGACGATGCCGCATTGAGACGGTTCCTGGATTACCGCCCTGCCGATTGGGACCGGCACCCAGTGATTTGATTGAACGTCGCCTACCCGAAGAAGCGCGAGATGCTTCCTCGCCTGGGCTTCCCCACCCGCGTGACGTTTACAGGTCAACATCTATCTGGGCCCGTTATCTACACCGTAATGCCACGTACGCTAATTCCGACACGCCATGAAAGTACCATTCGGGATCCTTGAAAGCCTCCTCGTTCCTCATAGAGGCGACATCGGTACGGGATCTGGAGTAAATGCCAGCCGGGGGATTGAAAGCTCCGGACGCAACAACGGCGGCGCCCCTGCAGCTATCGCACGCAGGGACACCGCCGTAATGCACACTTTAGGCTGGGGCGGGGGTGTTGGTGCCGATGTGGCATTCGACGCCGTATTTTGGCCATGAGGGGCAGTGTTTTCTGGGCTACGGCTGCGAGGTCCTCGATGTAGTCGGGGACGACGAGCAAGATGCCGTCGAGTTCGCTTTCCAGGACGGTGGTGGCCAGTCGCCGGGCGAGGGTTTCGTAGGATCCAACGAGCTCTCCGGGCATGACGCTGCTTTGCTGCTTGTCTCCGCCGATGAGGGATTTGGAGGAGTCGCTGAGTTCCTTGTAGCTCTTGTTCTGTTCGTAGCCGGCAGCGATGTCGGCCAGAGCTTCCTTGTCAATGCCGGCGTTGAAGTGGTCCATGCGGGCCTGCGCTTCTTCGTCGGTGTCGCGGGGATGACGGTGATCAGGCCGTAGGTCTTCAGGTCCGGGTCGCCGGCTTCGCGGGCGATTTGCTTGACCTGGCGGCCGGTCTGGAAGGACTTTTCGTTGTCGCTGGCCATGATGAAGGCGATGTTGCAGTTTTCGGCTGCGAACTTCAGGCCCCGGGGGGAAGCTCCGGCGTTGACCAGTGGCGGCAGCTTCGAGGGCTTTGGCCCCATGGTTGCTTCGTTGGCTTCGAAGTACTTGCCGTGGTGGTCGATGACCTTCTCGGTCCAGTACCGCTTGGCGAGCTGGACCCATTCATCGGCCATGTCGTACCGGCCGTCGTGGTCCATGGTGTCGTCCCAGAGACCGACGTGGTGCAGGTCCAGGTAGCTGGAGCCGGTAACGAGGTTCAGGCCTACCCGGCCCGGTCCGATCTGGTCCAGGGTGGAGATCATCTTGGCGATGACTGCCGGCGGGTAGACGGTCATGTGGATGGTGCCGAACACGTTGACCCGACTGGTGGCCTGCAGCAGCGCCGCGGTGGTGGTCATGGACTCAAGGGAGACCATCCAGTGCTCGGACGGGCCCATCCGGCCGCGCCAGATGGCGGGGCTGAGCACAAATCGAACCCGAGGTCCTCGGCGCCCTGGACGACCTTGAGCACGTGCTCGAACGTGCCCGGCGTTTCAGGGGTATTGACCGAGTGGATCCAGCCGTTCTTCCCAACCGGGATGAACACACCGGCATCAATGGTCTTAGTCATATCCAAAATCCTTCTAGAAGAGATAGGGCATGCGCCCTGTGGCAAAGAGTTCTGTGGTTGCAGGTTAGAGAGCGGTGGTGAGGCCACCATCAACGACGAGGGTTGCCCCGCTGATGTAGGTGTTTCGGTCCGAGAGAAGGAAGACGATGGGGCCGGCGATTTCTTCAGGAGCCGATGTCCGGCTGATCGGGAGGTGGCGATTTTCCACCAGCGACTGGAAGTAGTCGGTGTCGGCTTCGTTGATGCCAGTCTCCGGGTCATTGGACATCCGTGTCTTGACGAAGCCTGGAGCAACAATATTGACCAATACGTTGCTTGACGCGAGATCCAAAGCGAGGGCACGGGTTGCGGCGTCCAGTCCGCCCTTGCCCGCCGTGTAAGCGAAGGAGTTGGGCATCGCCTGGAAGGCAGCAGTGGAGCTGACATTCACAATGCGTCCCGCCCCCCCCCTGGCCGCCATGCGCAGACCAGCTTCACGTGCCAAGAAGACGGCACCCTCAAGGAACACAGCAAGCTGCTTGCGGAACATTTCCACGGTCAGGTCAGCAACAGCCGTATAGCTATAGGCGCCGGCAACATTGGCGAGCCCCTCGATGTTTCCGTGCTTTTCTTCAATCTCATCAAGAAGCACTTGTGGCCATCGATGTCAGTTACATCGAATCGGTAGCCGTGCACGCCTTCAACTGAAATTGGCTCCAGATCCAAGCCGACGACGGTGTAGCCGTCCTTGACAAGCAACTCGGCCGTCGCGGCTCCCATTCCGTTCGCTGCGCCGGTTACTACGACTGTAGGTGTCGTGGTCATGTGAGGGTTTTCCTCCCTGTTGTTTTTGGTCCACGAAGCTCTAGGCGGGGACTTATTACCGGTGGGTGCGTGACGAGCAGGGACGCTTTTGTGTTCGTTCGAAGACTCGCCGAGACTCTGGTGATCGTGTGCATCTGAGGCTCAAGCACCGCTGGTGGACTGACCTTTGTCGGTTTGAACCATCCATAACCTGATCAACCGCCCAGGATATTATTAGACTTATCCATGACACAGATCACTCTGTCAAGTGGCAGCGGTCTATGTCCCGCCGAGGTGAGGTACTCTTCCTGAGTGAGCGGCAAAGGCCGTTTGGAGGGGGAACAACTCCGACCTGAGCGGTTGCTTCTTTATGCAGATTATGGCGCCGGGGACGGGTGAGGGATCGAGCTCAGGAGGCCCGATCCCTTATCAAAATTTGTCTGGCAGCTTTTGGAGGGGCCGGACCGGACCTCAACGAGGCAGGGACGAACGGGCAGCACGGGACCGTCCTGTCAGGCGTCTTTGCGATGGTGATCCAGGAGGCGTGCGCGCACTGTTCAAGGAGCCTCGCCGTGCTGCTGCGGCGGATGTTGTCCGAGCTAGTCGAATGCTGCCCGAACAACATCTCGAATGGCTACAATCGCAGGCCGGGACTGAGAGCCGTCACGTACGAGAAAGTGGATGTTCCGGTGCTGATCGGTCGGCAGCCACGAACTGGGCTGCAGTTTGCTTCCCGATTCCCGTAGGACCATGTCCGGCAAGAAAGCGGCAGCTATACCTTTTTCGACCAGACGCAGGTGGAAAAGAAGGTCTGTGGATTCGTGTGCCACAACCGGTTCGAAGCCGCGTTCGCGGCAAACCCGAAGAGCCCACTGCGTCGAGGCTGTAGTAGGTGGCTCCATCACCCATGGGATGGTGCGGACTGTATCCAGGTTTGCATCAACATCGGGGCGCGGGAGGTAACCGCGTACTGCGTCCTGTCCCAAGGTGGTTACGTGCACTCCGTTCGAGGCCACCTCCTTCGTTCCCGGATAGGCATCTGTGAGAACAACATCTACTTGTCGCGACGTCAGCCGGACTGCTGCCGTTTCCGGATCTGCGAGTTGCAACCTAACGTCGAGGTCAGGATAACTTTCAGCCAAAGTGGCCAGTGCTTCAGGCAGGATTGTGCGACTGATAGTAGCGAAGGCAGCTACCCGCACCGTACCGTGCGGCCGACCATGGAACGATTCCAAGTCGGCCTCGGCCCTTTCAACGGCCGCCAAAATTGATTCGGTGTTTCGGACAAGCTCCTCCCCCGCGGCTGTCAGCTGAACGTTGCGCCCAACACGTTCAAGTAAAGGCACACCGCATTCCTTTTCCAGAAGCGACAGCTGCTGGGAAATAGCCGAATGACTATAGGACAACTCCTTGCCAGCGGCACTCATGCTTCCGCGGAGTTTCAGTTCCCTGAGAAGGACAAGGCGATGAAGATCGAGCATAGAATGACTCTATTCTTTGCACACAGCTCCATGGGAATTGCGCGGAAGATGAGCGTCTATATGGGCTAGTCCAACCTGGTTGAAAGCAGAGGAAGGTGCTTCCCGGATCGTTCTGTCTGCCGCTTCCACGGTGGAGCCGAAAAGCGAGTCGTTTTTGGCCGGGAATCATGTCACTTTCGTAACACGCATGATGGGCCCGATGGCTGAACTTGAGCGAGGATCATCCTCTTGGTGATGAGTCGGAGTGACTGCAAATCCGGATATAGTCAGCGGGTCGATCGACTTCCCATACGGTCATCTTTACGGAGCCGTCGCTACGCCACAACCAACATATGAACCCGTCCGGCATGATGCAGGCGACGGGTTTGAGACGATTCGTCCTCGGGTAATGACTTCCACCGAATCCCCCGCGGTGATCTCAGGCCACGCTATACGCTCCTGGCTTTGCGAAGGCTTTTTTTGACTTGCTTGAAACGACTCCGCTAGTTCTGAACATGATTGCTTTCTTCTTCCGGCTACGGGGGCCTGGGTGTGGCGACATCGACGAAACTGTCTCCGACCTCAATTCGCGGGGGTGCAGCCTTACCCGTCAAGTCTGGCCCAAGCGTCAGCATTCGTTCCTGGCAATTAAGGTGGCGTGGAACCTGGAGCACAACCAACGTGGCCCCCGATGGCTCGTGACGGTGGCCATGAGCGCTTCGACCATGCGCGGTGGTTGGAGGCAGCACCAATGGTACTGCCTCCAACGAAGTCTCCTTATGAAACAGGGAGGCTTCTTGGTGCCCGCGACTTTACTTGCCCGGTTAAACAGCCGTTCACAATCAAGTATTGACATGGAGCCGGGAACTCCGTGTCCGTATCACTTCCTGATTCAGGGAATGTCGTTTCTGGCCTAGGCAGAGACAGCTTCCGTAGCGTTGACAAGCTGAGGCAGGTCCGGGAAAGCTTCAGCGACACCGGCGTACTCAATACGACCATCGCGGGTGTTGACACCACGCGCCAGGGCGGGGCTTGCCGCGAGAGCCTTCTCCACACCAAGGTCGGCAATTTGCCGGATGTATGCAGCTGTAGCATTCGTCAGGGCAAGCGTGGAGGTGTGGGGCACGTCGCCTGGCATATTGGCGACACAATAGTGCCGGATGCCGTCCACAACGATGATGGGTGACTCATACGTTGTTGGGCGTGACGTTTCGAATGCGCCGCCCTGATCGATAGCCACGTCGATCAGGAGCGCGTCGGGCTTCAAGATACTCAACTGCTCTCGTGTCACGACCTTTGGTGCTGCACGCCCGGGTACGAGGACCGCGCCAATGACTACGTCAGCCTGCCGGAGTTCGGCGTCGACCGTTGCTGCGTTGGACATCAAGACCCGTGCCCGGCCGCCGAACAAAGCGTCAAGCTGACGGATACGGGTTCCCGACATGTCAAGAACGGTCACTTCCGCTTGCATGCCCAGAGCGAGCAGGGCCGCCTGGGTGCCAACCGCGCCGCCGCCGATGACAAGGACGCGGCAGGGAGCGACTCCAGGAGAACCGCCGAGCAACTTTCCAGGTCCTTCACCATGCCGACCCAAGTGAGAGGCGGCTGCGTGCGCCGCCAAGCGGCCGGCGATTTCACTCATGGGGGCCAGCAGCGGCAGGCCAGTTTCGTCCTGTACAGTCTCGTAGGCAATACCCAAGGTGCTTGCTTCCAGCAATGCCTCTGTCAGAGGACGGTCGGCTGCCAGATGCAGGTAGGTGAAGAGAGTCAGGTCGTCGCGCAGGAACTTGTACTCGGACCTAATTGGTTCCTTGACTTTGACCAAGAGCTCGGCGTTATCCCAAGCTCCGGCTTGAGTGGTGAGCTGGGCGCCTGCGATGACGTACTGTTCGTCAGGGTACCCTGCTGCAATACCTGCTCCGGTCTCCACATAGACGGTGTGTCCACGGCGGACAAGGTCAGCCGCTCCGGCGGGGGTCAAGCCGACCCGGGCTTCCTGGGGCTTGATTTCTTTTACTACTGAAATTCGCATGTTGTTTTTCCTGTTGCTTAGTGGGTCTCGCGGCGGGCGACGTTGTAGAAGCGGATGTTCTGGTACTCCTCCAGACCTTCTGCGCTTCCTTCTCGTCCTACCCCGGATTGCTTGACGCCTCCGAAGGGGGCGGTGGCGTTGGAGGGGACGCCTTGATTAATGCCGACGATTCCGGTTTCCAGGCGGTCCGCGACGTTGAAGGCTCGATCGAGGTTTTCTGTGAAGACATATCCGGCGAGACCGAATTCTGTGTCGTTGGCACGCGAGATGGCTTCTGCTTCTGTTGAAAAGCGTTGGACAGCAGCGATTGGACCGAAGATCTCACTGTTGGCGATCTTCGCCTCAGCCGGGACGCGGTCGAGAAGGGTCGGTGCGAAGAAGTGCCCGACGGTGTTGTATGCAGTACCGCCCGTGCGCAGTTCAGCTCCATTGGATATTGCGTCTTCAGTGAAGGCGAGCATCTGGTTCACCGCGCGGTCATCAATGAGTGCCCCAAGAACTGTGCCGTGGCCGAAACCGTTTCCCACGGGAGCGGCAGCCAAACGTTCGGTCAACGCCTCGACGAAAGCATCGGCTATGCCATCCTGGACGTAAATGCGGTTGGCGGCAATGCATGACTGTCCTCCATTCCGCATTTTCGCTGCATATGTTCCCTCGACAGCACGTTCAAAATCAGCATCGTTGAACACGATGAGTGGGGCGTTGCCACCGAGCTCCATGGATGTGCGCAGCACCCCCTCACCGGCAATTTTCAGCAGTTGTTGCCCGACGCCCGTGGAACCGGTGAATGAGATCTTCCGGATCCTCGGGTCTCGGAGTACCGCATTACTGAAGTCCCCTGACTTGGATGTCGTAATGACCTGGAGAAGTCCCTCCGGAACCCCGGCTTCGATGGCGAGCTTCACCGCGTAGATAGTCGTCAGTGGGGTGAGCGTTGCGGGCTTTATAACAGCGCCGCAACCTGCAGCAAGTGCCGGCGCGATCTTGCGTGTGGCCATGGCCAGCGGAAAGTTCCATGGTGTGATCAAAACGGCGAGGCCCACCGGGGCCCGGCGCACAAAGAAGCGGGATCCGCCATCGGGTGCTTCCCGGAATGAGCCCTCGGTTCTGACGGCTTCCTCGGCATACCAACGAACAAAATCAGTACCGTACTTAACCTCGCCCCGTGCTTCGCTCAAGGGCTTGCCCATTTCACGGGTGATGAGGTGGGCGAGCTCCTCGGTATGCTCCACCATGAGTTTCCACCAGGAAAGCAGCACGTCTGCCCGCTGCCGCGGTGTCGTCCTGGCCCAAGCAGTGCCGGCATCATCTGCAATTCGAACGGCCTCCAGTGCGGCGGTAACGTCCGCGTCCGGAACATTACCCAGAAATTCACCTGTGGCCGGATCATGCACAGCGATGCCCTCGGCGGGCAGGTGAAGATCAGCAATGACCGCATCGGCCTTGGCTGATGCCTGCGCGTCGGGCGCGATCAGTTCCGGAAGGCCGGCCGTTGCGAGAAAGTTCATCGGGTCACCGCCGCGTAGATAGCTTCCTCGATAGCGCTGACAAAGGAGGTCAACTCGTCATTGCTGATGATGAACGGAGGGCTGATCTGCAAAGTGTTGCCCCGCAATGGGCGGGAGATGAATCCTAGTTCAATGAGGTCGTCGGCGATCTTTTCAGCAGAAAGGTCGTTTGCCAGCGAAACACCGCCCAAAAGTCCTGCCACGCGTACATCCACCACGGCGCTTTGCCGCTTCGCCAAGGATTTGAGCGAGGAGTCCAAGAGAACTTCGAGTTCTTTAACGCGCGGGATCAGATTGTCCCGTTCCAGGATATCCAGGTGCGCCAACGCAACTGCCGCAGCCGTTGCGTGGCCCGCGTACGTAGCTCCGTGACGGAAAATCGGCGTTTGAGGGGAGTCAACGTAGAATGGCTCCCAGATACGCGGGGCCACGAGAACTCCACCCAGCGGGGCGTACCCCGAGGTGATGCCCTTGGCAAAAGTCACTAGATCCGGTTCAACACCGTAGCGCTCAGCAGCGAACATGGTCCCCGTGCGGCCGAACCCAGTGATGACTTCATCAAGAACCAACAAGATGTCGTTCTCACGGCAGATCTTCTGGAGTGCTTCCAGGTATCCTGGCGCGGGTGGGTTAACCCCACCCGTTCCCTGGATCGGCTCGGTGATAACCGCCGCGATGTTCTCGGCGCCGATTTCGGCCACAACTCGGGCAACTTCTTCTGCGTCGTGCAGTGGGAACCGAGCTGTCTCAGGAACCAGGGATTCAGTCCCGTAGCCCTCACGGTTGAACTCCAGTCCGGCGATGCTGGTGCCATAGGCGTGGAGGCCGTGATACGCAAACTCCCGGCTCAGGATGATTTTCTTCGTCGAACGGCCTTCACGCTGCCAGTGACGCCTTGCCAACTTGCAAGCCACGTCAACTGCGTCAGACCCACCTGAATTGAGAATGACCTTCGCCCGCTCGATGGGCGCCAGGGCAGCCAGCCGTTCACCCAGTGTCATCGCCCTGTCATTCGTGAAGCGGGCGAAGATGTGGTACGTCTCCAAGCGTTTCATCTGCTCAAAAGCCGCCTGGGCGAGTTCAGGGTGCGAGTGGCCAACGTTGGCATGCCAGAGTCCTGCTGTTCCATCGAAAAGCCGCTGGCCCTCGGTCGTGTAAACGTAGGAGCCTTCGCCCCGATTAATGACCAACTGCCGACCGAGAACAGTTGGGTTGTGGGCCTGAGCAGGCCATAGTGCAGGTCCATCGAGAATTGACGGCGCGAAGCTTGCCGACGAGCTGGTGAGCGTCATGATTTCGCTCCTTACGAACTAAGGGAGGTTGAGTCCATTCAAGGTGCTCTGCACCTCACGGCGGTTTGATAAACCCAGCTTATGTACCCGCAGTCTTCATGAAAAGCGAACGTTTCTAACAGTAACCTGTTTGAAAGACTTACAGGTTGTTTCCTTGGGAGCGCCTCTGGGGAACCGACGTCACCGGCTGGTTGCACGAATACGGGGGCGTTGCCTTGCTCCAGGTAGGTCGACGGCTAGGAGGACAGCCGCGCGCGTGGAGGGACGAGCAGATTGCCAGCGCCGAAATCGCATTTGCACATTCACGAAAAATTTGAGCGACTGAGAGGAGTTGGGCATGGGCTCCGCGCCCGGCACACACCCTCTGCCCCAAGGTTCAATGCAGCCCGGAGCGCAACTGGTTGAGATGGACATGATGGGCAAGCGTGGTGTCAGCAGGGGCCAGTACGTGAAGCCATCCAGCGCATGACCTGAGGCCTGCTGACATCTACAAGCGGGCACCGCCATCGAGAAAACCGCAGCGGGCGTCCTTCTCGCCATAGATTTTATGCACTCAGGACGGGGACTTCTGGAAGGCGTGGGGGAAATGGATAAGGCCAGGCTGGCCGACGACCGGGAAGCTATGTCTACAGCCGGCATAGCTTTCCACGCGTCCCTTGTCGCCATGGCCGCGAGTCCCCTACTTACCAAAATGCAATGGAACGCTGCTCACTGACACTCTCATGGGCCTGAACAGAATAGTCGCATGCGCACCTGACAACCGGTCGATTGAGCGACTTGCCTGACAAGTGCACCGGCCCGCTGCACTTTCGCCGCACCGCAGTTGCCTCAGAAGGCAAGAACCTTCAGCACGCACGCAAGAGTAGTGATCAGTGCCCTTACGTGTCGTTCCTGTCCTACCCGCCCAACTCGAATCAACTGCCCACACCTCTGGCATTCAAGGTCATCAGCGTGAGGACAGCTCACGTCTGGTCATGTCGAAACCGGACCTCGATCTTATGAACGTTCGTGACCGTCAAGATTTGCGAAGAGTGCGCGGGCAGCTTCGAGCCTTCCCGCAAGAGTCAGCGCTTCTGTTCAATCCGCTGCGGCAACAGGAAGCGGGACCGGATGCGTCGAACTGCCCATCGTCCTGCGCTGCCGGTAGAGGCTGACGAGGCTGACGCCGGCGCCCCAGTTCCCCAGGACGAGTTGAAGGCTTTGCAGCGCCAGCTGGCAACTAGGACAAGGATCTATCAGCGCCGTGTCGAGATTCTTCAGTCCAAGCTCCGCTCCCAGTCCTGTGAGATTGACCGGCTTGAGGCCGAGAACTCCGAGCAGCGTCGGAGCAACAATGTCCTCCAGCTTGAAGTAGCCCGGCTGAAGCGCGCCCAGAGAACCAACGTGCAGGACCTCGCGCATCTCGCAGCATGGTTGGTCTCGCTTGCGAACGCAAAAGGTGTCGCCCTGGACCCCGCAACGCTGGACATCCTGAACCGCCGCGGATGGCATCCATCCAAGCGCCAGGCAAGAGCGGCGCGGCCATGACGATGTCCATCGCGCGCCTCTCGGCACAATCAGGTCTGCGCTATCTGTTCAAGACCACGATGATGGATGACCTCACCACTACTCCCCCGGACGCCACCACCTACTACATGAAGGCCGGGACGCCGGAAGGCCGGTGGATCGGCAGCGGACTACCAGGCATCAACAGAGTTGCCGGCGACGTCGTCACAGAAACAGACGCGAAAGCAGTGTTCGACTTAGCCGTACATCCTGACACCAACACGCCCCTGGGCCGCCCGCACAGCCAACCCACCGCCGTCGAAAACAAAACCGGCCCACCAAGGGTGAGGCACGCCGTCGTTGGCTTCGACCTGACCTTCAGCGTGCCGAAGTCAGTGTCAGTCCTTTGGGCGCTCAGCCCTCGCAGCATGCAAGAGCAAATCCTGCGCACCCATCACCATGCAGTGGAGGCAACACTTGCCTGGTTGGAAGAGCAGGTCATCCACACCCGCGCCGGACGAAACGGCGTCGCCCACGTCGGCACAAGGGGCGCCATCGCCGCCGCCTTCGACCACTGGGAATCCCGCACCGGCGACCCGCAACTTCACACGCACCTGGTTATCGCCAACCGCCTTCAGCGCATCACCGACGGCGCCTGGGTTACCATCGATTCCCGCACGCTCTACAAGGCCGCCGTTGCTGCCAGCGAACACTACAACGGTCTCTTATTCGACGCCCTTCACTGCCGCCTTGGCAGCGACACGGACATCCGCGTCCCCGTTGTCAATACGGGCAATCCCAGCCAGCAGCTCACCGGGATCGACGAGGACTTCATCCGCGAGTTCTCGAACCGGTCCCGGCTGATCAACGTGGAAACAGACCGCCTCGTCGCGGAGTGGACAACGGAACACGGCCACCCGCCAAGCACAGCAACCATCATCAAGCTGCGGCAGCAAGCGACCCTGGCCACACGCGTCCCCAAGTCCGAGCTCCCCACGCCCCTGCACGAGCTATCGAGAGAATGGAAGGCACGCGCCACCGCCAAAGGATTCCCACCGAACGACGTTATCGCGGCAACGATCAACCGCTCCAGAATTGCCCCATTTGGCTTCCCTGACTTCACCTCTGACTGGATCTGCGCCTTGGCAACTCTGACACGTGAGCGGGTCGCTCACAAACGCTCAACCTGGAACCGCTGGAATCTCCTTGCGGAAGCGGAACGCGTCTGCGCCCAGGTGCGTTGCCGGACGGCGGTGGACAGGAGCACGCTCATGGATGCCGTCGCCACCGGAGCCGAACAGCAGTCCGTGCCTCTGAATGATTACCGCTACACCGTCTCTGCCGACGCCGCGGCAGACGTCCGGCATGGACCACGAAGCGTCTTCGACTTTCACGGATCGCGCCTCTACACCGATACGTCCACGCTCGCCTGTGAGGACGCGGTCATGGCAGCAAGGAACGACGACGGCGGCCCGGCAGTCCGCGCCGACGTCATCATGGATCTGCTTGACCGAGTCCAACAGCCGGAGAGCCGAGTGCTTCACTCCGACCAGCGTGCCGCGGTTGCCGACATAGTCCTGAGCGGCAACCGGCTCGACGCCATCGTGGGGCCAGCGGGCACGGGAAAGACGACAACGTTGAGTGCAGTGAAGGCAGTATGGGAAGCGGAGTACGGCGCCGGCAGCGTTGTAGGACTCGCCCCGGCAGCTGCCAGCGCCGAAGTGCTGGGCCACGAACTCGCTATGGCAACGGAGAACGTCACGAAGTGGCTGCACGAGTCGGCCGGCCAGGGGGCTAGTTCAAGGGCCTGGCGCTTCTTCGATGTGCAGGCGCAACTGACCACGGCTCCCGTCGGCGAGCGCCGGGGCATCAAGCTAGCGCAGGAGGCTGCGCGGCTCGCTGCCACCCAGCAAAGCTGGTGCTTCCATACGAACCAGCTGGTCATCATCGATGAGGCTTCGATGGTCTCGACTTTCCAACTGGCGGCTCTCGTCCAGCAGGCGCAGGAAGCCAGCGCAAAGATCCTCCTGGTCGGCGACCCGGGACAGCTGGACGCCATCGACGCCGGCGGTGTACTTGGCTGGCTGGACCGGCAAGGGAAGGCAACACGGCTGAGCACGATCTGGAGATTCCATGAGGAGTGGGAGCGTGCGTCGTCGCTCAAGCTCCGGAAGGGTGAGTACTCAGCCATCGCCGACTACGCACACCATGGAAGGATCCGGCACGGCAGCTACCTGGATATGGCTGACACGGCATACCTCGCGTGGCAGGCAGATACCCGGGCAGGAAAGTCCTCCATGCTCATCGCCGCCGACAATGAAACGGTTGGCATGCTCAACGAACGGGCGCAGGCGGACCGAGTGGCACGGGGTGAAGTTGATCCCGATCAGACGGTGCTGCTCAGCGATGGCCTACGAGCGGGTTCCGGTGACACGGTCATCGCCCGCGGAAATAACCGAAAGCTAGTGGACAGTGACGGTAATTTCGTGAGGAACGGAACGCTATTCGACGTCGAAGGCATCAGTCGGCGTGACGGTTCCCTGCTCGCGCGGCGGCGGGACACAGGCGCGAGCGTCTTACTCCCCCGGGCGTATCTGGAGTCATCCGTGGAGCTTGGCTACGCAACAACAGCCCACCGTTCCCAGGGCATTACCGTGGACACCGGCCACACGGTAGTCACACAGGGCCGGCTCACTCGCGAGCTGCTGTATGTGAGCATGACGCGTGGCCGTTCCGGCAACTTTGCCTACGTCAGCGAAGGTGACGACGCCGACCATCCGGCAGTCGATCCATCACTGCAGCTCTCATGGCAGGGCATCCTCGGCGAGGTACTCGCTGCGGAAGGCGCTGAGCGGACCGCCCACGAGATGCGCGACGCGGAGCGGAGGAAGGCGGACAGCCTTGAGCGGCTTTACGCGGAGTATGACTATCTCGCGCAGATCGCGGCAGGGCTGGATCTGAAACAGTGGCTGGACGAAAATGTCCCTGGCGCCTCGCCGAAATTCGAACAATCTCCGTCGTGGGGCGCAGCTGTCGCGGCCTGGCGGAAAGCCACAGCCGTCAGCCGGCAGCGTACCGAACGCATGCTGAGCCAGTTCTGCCAGGAAACTAGCAGTGCCAATGATCGCTGCGCTGTCCTCAGCATGCGCTTTCGCCGGTTCATGAAAGGAAGGACGACGGCGGTTGAGGAACCTCTGGTTGAAAAGCTCACCATTCGGCGCCCTGACTTAGCGGCGATGATTCAGCAGGTCAGGGAACGTATCTCCCAAAGGACGGAGACCGTGAGCATGGCAGCGCTGACAGCCGATCCTGAGTGGAAACGTGCTTTGCTCGAAGTCGTCGGAGATAGCACCAGCGGGCAAACCTGGCAGCTGGTCCGTGACGTTGCCGTCTTTCGCGACAGGTGGGCGCTGCCGGACTCTCCCCTCCCCCTGGGCCCGTCTCCGGCGGATTACGAATGGGAGCAACGGGGCCAGCGTGAACGAATCAATGCAGCAATCAACAATGCTCGTCGCCGTGGCGCCGCTCAGCTAGATGACTCACCTGTGGATTCAGCCCTTTCTCAGCAAGTCGTCCTTACAAGTGCCGGCTGGCAGCTCTAATCTGGTAAGGAGGTAATGCGAATGGTCGTCAATCCGGCGGTAAGACCCAAGGTAGCGACAACCGGACTAGTGTTAGCCACCGCGGTTGTCTTCATAGTCTTTGCCCTCTCTTTCATAGCCTTGGCCGCCACGGAACTTCCTCTCGTCATGAAGGTCATCGTTGGCAGCTTTTTGCTGGCAAGTGTTCTAGTGGTGGCGCTGTTATGGGGGAAAAGATCCGTCCGGCGGCGGACCTGGCTGGCCAACGCAGCAAACAGATGGCGATCCTTTGACAACGCTCAGCTGGCCAGCGGGACCACGACAGAGGTGACCCTCCTCAGCGTCGACGCGGTGCAACCCACCGGCGCGTGGGTCACCATCATGTGGAACCGCTTCAACCACGTACAGCGTGCTTGGATAGAGGCACTACCCGAACCACTATGGCCAGGATCCGTCCTGCTCATCGCCCCCGACCCCGCCCAGGTAATGCCCAGCACACCGTGGCCAGAGACGTACTTCATTCGAGCCGCCGACTGCCTAGCTTGGGCACCCGCTGAGGGCCGGCACCCCTAAGCGGCATCTCCTGTTAGGACGCTCCGGCGATACACACATTCGAACATATGTTCTAAAATAGCTTCATGATCAAGTCCGGCTCCCCTGAAGATGTCGAGCGAATGATGATGCGTCTGGACGCCGAAGCAAGCCGGCCAATAGACGACCCGGCACCCATCCGGGATTTCCCGAAATATGGGCGTCCGCTCGTGTACGTCAGTGGAATTTACGGCAAAGCCGTCGGGTGGACCCAGAAGTACGGCCTCATCGAGTGGCTGGATACTTCCGGCAAATACCACATGGGTTGGGCGCATTCCTCGAGCATCAGGCGTGTCAAGCCTGATGAGTGGAAGGGCAGTAGTGCGCTCTAGTTGGCAGCCATCCCGGCGACGCTCAGGTAATCATCGGGTAGCGCCGCGCGTGTCGAAGAAACGCAAGGCTCGCGGTCGTGCCTAGGGTCGTGGGCATGGAAAGAGATCCCTCAGGGGAGCTGAGAGGACAGACATCGATCAACGATCTTCTCGACAAGCCGGTCGGCGCAGCACCGGTCCAGCTCGCGCTGCCGATCCTGGTGCAGGTGAAGCCTGGACAATTCCGCCGACTGTCTTGAAGCGGCGGCCGAAAGCGTCTGAGCGTACATGTGGAGCGTTGACAAGGTGATGGCCTGGTCCAGTGAGGATCAGGCCATCACACTGCCCGCAGCAGTCTGCTACATGCTTATGTCAGCCCGCGCCGGCCCGCCTAAAGGGGGCGCGGCCACCGGCCCTTTCGTAGCGATGCTGTAAGCAGGCTGGGCAGCTTCGGGTGCCGCTTGAAGACCCGCCTCGACAGCAGCGTCCGGACCGGCTGCCGCCCGCGGAGAGCGCTGATACGTAGCCGTGCCGAACCGAAGGTCAGGCCCGATCGTTTCAGCAACAATCCGACGGGCTTCCCGCCGCTCACCATCCTTTTCGAACGCGCGGAACTCGAGTTCACCCGACACTGTTACCGGGTCCCCCTTCTTGAGGGAGTTCGAAGCGTTCTCTGCGAGCGCCCGGAACGCGGAGACGTTGTGGAAGACCGGGTCTCCGTCGTGCCAGCTTCCGTCTGCTCCCTGAATCCGCTGGTTCACCGCTACGCGCAGTTTGGTATGCGCTACCCCGGACTCACCGTAGGTGAGCTCAGGGTCCGCGACGAGGTTTCCGGCAATGTTGACCGGAATCTTGGTACTCATATCTTCTGCCCTTTCTTTCGCAGACGGGTCTCTCCCGTCCAACACTTCGCGGTCGCCCTACGGGCCGGAAATCTCCAACCCTCGGGATGGTCCGCCGGGCTGCTGCAGGCCAACGTACGAGTCCTGGCCCTGGACCCGGGGCGAGACTTCAGCAGTGGGAACCTTCCCGCCAAAACCCGGCGGATTCGTGGATTCGAGGATGTCCTTGCTTGCCGCCGTGACGCGGCCTAAAACTGACTTCGCAATATCCACCCGCGAGGCGGGTTGCTTCGCAGACGAGTTGTTCACAGCGGTTGAGTGCTCCGCTTCAATCACTGCATCAGCCCAGCCGGCCAGGTAGCTTGCAGACTGCGGACCCCGGTCGATGCCATGAGCCTTGAGGATCGTGTACGCCACAGACTCGGCCTCGACTTCGGCGAGGCCGCGGTGGTCCACACTGCTCCCGTACAGCTTTCCCACCTTGTCATCCGGCCCATGCAGCAAAACATGACCGAGCTCGTGCGCCAGGACGGCGACCCGCTCCTCCGCATTCAGCCAGCCCCCTACTTGAATCTCATGCTGCGCGAAGTCGGTGAAACCGCTCGTCAGCCCGAACTGCGCATCGGCGACCTCGATCGAGAAGCCATGCGTGCGGGCAACACGAGCCAGCGACTCCCATAGGTGCGGCGCGTCGAAGGCCGGGGCATCACTCAGCCGGGGAACCAGCAGCGGAGCCCCCTGGGTCTGCGAAACGTCGAAGACTGCCTGTCCGCGCCAACCCGTGATGAGGGTTTTCTTCCCCTCGTCGATAGCACCCTTGGGAAGTTTGTCGCCCAGAGGAATGCGCTGGCGCGTACCGTCGGGCAGCAGCATCTGCTGCACACGGGCAGTCCGAGGAGCAATAACCCACAGGGCATGCTCGCCCCGAAGGACAGTGCGGCCGTGTCGTTCCCATTCCTTGTACCCTGCGACGAGCGTCGGCTCGTCCGTACCCCGCTGCGCCATCTGCATCATGAGCAAGGCGACGTTGCCGCCGGAGTACCGCCACAAATTGGCTGAGGCGTCGAGCAGAACCTGCCAATGTGAAGGTGACTCGACCGCCTCCTCCAGGATCGAGTGCAGGCCATCCATCAATGAGGCGATTCGTTCCTCGGGCACCTTGCGGCGAGCGCCGACGCTGGCTCCCGGAGAGTTCTGGTCAGGCAAAATGCTAGGTGGAACTTCAGGTGTAGCGGCCACGACAGCCACCCTTCATGCTTCTTGGACCGCAGCATCGCTGCGCAGACACCCGTTCATGGTTAAGCACCTCAAGAGCGACATGACTCAGAAGTCAGCAACCAGTTGATGAGCAGCCTTCCGCCACTCAACAAAGTCAGGGTCATCACCAGACAGGATTCGGGGCGCAGGCTCCTTGTGCGCCTGCAGCCCTACACACCCGGCGGTCCTGGTGTGCATCCGCAAGCGTTCGACGGCGTGCGGGAGCCTTTCGTGAAAGGCAAGCGGGCCGAAGCCCGGGTCATCTTGAGTGTAGGAGGCAAGCTCAGCGCGGTGAAGCGCATACAACTCAGCCACAATCTCGGGGTGGCGCCACCAGCAGTCAGGAATGACCGACGTCGTCAGCTGATAGGTCGCGACAAGCCATCGCACCCATGAGAAAAGGGCACCCCAGACCTCCTGGGACTGCTCCGGAGTCATTTCCCGCCAACGGCGGGTCACGCTCTTCGAAGCCGCTGAAGCACCAAAAGCGGATCGAAACAACTGCGCAGTGATCTCGTCGTCCCCGAAGGAACCAGCAGACGGGACATCGAACTCCTCGGTCTCGTCATGGCTGCGCATCCGGCGCCCCTTCTGTCTTTTGCTGACGCTCCCTGTGCCCGTCGGCCAAGATGCGCTCCATCTCCGCCTTCAAGCGGCGCAGCTCCCCGGCGTCCTTACGCCTGTGCCACTCGAGTAGGTCGAGCAGGATCGGTCGAGTCCGCCGCCCGAGCATGAGCGCGGTGCCTGCGGGCAGGCGTCGAATCTCGTCCAGAGCAATCACAGGACTTTCGCGTATCTGCTCCCCGTCCTGCCTGCCAGCGGAAGACCAGGACCGCGTGGTGAGGGTGAGGCTCCTCTCCCCCAGCAAACCCGCAAGCGAGCGCAGGTCTCTCTCGTCGGATCCACCGCCAAAGATCACTTTGATGATCGCCGAGTCCCAGATGGTCGATGCCTCATCGATGGACCAGCCTGATCGGGCCTGGGACAACGACTGCAAAACGACGAGCGTTGAGATCCCGATACCGCCGCCGTCGGACAGCGCCACAGGCAGCCCGGGCCAAGGGGCGAGGTTGGCGATCTCGTCCAGGATCAAGGAAAGAGGTGGCTCCAGCCGTCCTCCTGGCGATACGAAGGCCATCTCCCGCGCTGCGTTATCGATGTCGTCGATCAGAGCGGACAAGTACGGCCCTGCGGCAGCGGCTCCAGCCCGAGTGCCAATCAGGTACAGGGTTCCCCGCTCCCGGATGAAGGCTTTCGGATCTAACTCTTCAGACGCGTCCTGCGGATTCAGCGCGGCCAGCACCTTTGGCGAGGACAGAGGTGCCACCGCAGCCGAAACCCCAATCCACGAGTTCGACGTATTCCGCGGGTCGTCCTCCAGGATGCCCATCAGGTCGGCCTGCCAACCCAGCGCCGCCCCCGGCTGGCCCAGCACCTCGAGAGCTTCGCGCGCCAGTACCGGACTGGAAGACCAGCGTCGGAAAGCTGTCACTCCCTCGCCACACAGCGCCGCAGCATGGAGCAGGCACTGAAGAACTATCAGCGAGCGCTTTTGCCACGCAGCGTTCTCGCCCTTCATCTCGGTGTCCGCCGTGATGACCAGCGCGCGCCGGGTAGCGATGTCCGGGTCCTCACATCCGCGTACCGGCGACCAGCGCAACGATGACGGGATCCCCGACATGCCCTGCGGGTCAAAGACTGTCACCGGTCGCCCACCGGAGGCCCGTGCCTTCATCGTCACCACCAGGTTGTCCGCACGCGTGGATGTTGTGACGACTGCCCCCGGCGCATCAAGAATGGCGTTGATGACGACGTACAAGCCCTTGCCGGATCGAGGCGCACCCTGGATCACCATCGACTCCTCCGTAGAGACATGAACGGTGACGCCGCGGGAGCGGCCCAGCGTCCACGACACGTCCTGCACAGTAGGGTTCACAAGTCCGGGTCGGGTGAACTTCCCCCGTTTCCGCACAGCCCTCGCCCCGAAGTCGTGAAGAATCTCGGCACGGCGGGCAACGCCGTCGCGGTTCAGGATGTCCTGCCGCAGCCAGCCGCCGGACTGCTTCCACCGCCGCCACGAGACAAGGGCACCAGCGGCGAGCGCACCCACCAGAAGCAGCGCCGGGACCAGGACCCACCAGACAGTGTCCGTATCAATCACACAACCGGAGCGTGGCGCCACTATCCAGTCCATGCGGTTGGCGAGAAGTCCGACGGCGGCCGCCGGGTTGAAGGGCGACGGCAGTGCCGTGCCGCACCGCCAGGAGACCACCACGTGCCCGGCAGCCTGGACGACAGCGCACAGGCAGACATAGGCCGCCGCACCAATGAGGCCAGCGGTCACCAGGGGGTTGTCGCTTGCAGCCCGCGAGCTGCCCAGCCTCCTCACAGCATCCTGTCATCCGTGCCGAACACGGCAAGCTCGTCCGTGGTCACGCGGTTTGCCACGATGAAGGAGCGGTTCCCCACCTTCCAGAGCCCGACGCCCTTCGGAAGGTTCTCCACATGCTCGCACTCAGCTTCGGTCAGGCCGAGCGCTTCCTTGGTCATGCGCATCGCGTCATGCTTCTGACGGTAAATGATCCTGGTGTCAGCCTCGGTCAGCAGACCCAAAGCTTTCTGCCGGTGTCCGCTGGTGCTGTCGCCGATCTCGTTGAGGTCAGCGACCTTGTGCATGATGAGCAGGTTTGCGATGCCGTAGGTTCTGGCGAGCCGCCACTGCTCGCTCATCTTTGCCAACATGTACGGATCTGCGAGCATCCGCCACCCCCCGTCGTACACCACAAGCCGCTTCCCGCCGTCGGGATTGGTGATGGCGGCTTCCAGCCACGTGGCGCCGCAGGCCGCGGCTAGCGAGAGGGCCTGATCCGACGCCCCGATCAGCGCCGAGGTATCCATCACCATCATCGGGGCGTCAGCGTCGAAGGCCACCGTGGATGGCGCATCGAACATCCCTTCGAGGTCACCTGACACGGTACGCCTCAGTGAATGGCTCACGGCGGTTGCTCCATCTGAACCGACCAAGGCCGTCATTTCCTTCGACGGCTTGAGGAGGTGGTCCAGCACCATAGGCAGCGTCGGGTTTGAGTTCTCGGCCATGGTTTCCATGAGGGCGATGTCCAAGGCGGTGTGCTCCACGGGGCGAAGGGGCGTGCCCTGCCGCATGAGCGAGACCAAGGCCCCAAGGAGATACCGACGCCGTTGCCTCACTACCGCTTGCCACTGCGCCTCGGTAAGGGCAGTGGAGCGGGGACCGGCGTCGAGGGGATTCACCCTCGCGGGTCGGCCCGGGCCAATGGAAATGACCTTGCCGCCAACAGCCTCCGCTACAGCAACCCACTCCCCCTTGGGATCAGACGCGACGGCCGCCTTTCGCCCTAGGGTGATGGACCGCGTCACGAGCGAATTGCCACACATGGACTTGCCGGTGCCAACTGTCCCAATAACAACAATGGAAGGGCCGCTGATGATCCCCTTGTCATAAAGGATCCAAGGGTCATACGAGAAAGCCCCGGACCCGAACACATCGGTACCGATGTAGGTTCCCTCGTGCCCCAGCCCCGACTCCGTAAGGAACGGGTAGGCGGCCGCAAACGTCATAGTCGATGCACGGTGGGGCGCGGGCCGCAGCCGATGAGGACCACGCAGGGAGTTCGGCTCGTTGCTCCCCCAGTCACCCGCGAAGCGCACCCCATGGAGGTCGCGCCGCTTGTCCCCTACCAATGCAGTCGCCCACCCTTCAGCGGGCGGCGTTGGCCGCCGTCGCGCTTTCCGTTCCGCTCGGTTCTTTCCCGACGGCAGATACTCGAAGCTTTTCAATGCCTGATTCAACGCAGTCCCCTTCCAAGCGGCAGGCCGCCGGCGACAAACGCGGCCCATTGCTGCCCGTAGAGAAGCCGGAGTTCAACGAATGCTCCGGCGGCTGCGGACTCAAGTTCCTGGCGATGCCGTGCCAGGTCCTCCAGCGAGGTCGCCGTGACGGTGATGTAGGCGGCCGGGCGGACGTCCCCATGGCCGGCGACGATCTCTTCCTCCCTCTGTATCACTTCTTCTTCCTCGGCCTTTTGCTCACGGGTGAGAGGCCTGTCGAAGCGGGCGTTGATGCGGCGGCGGGTTTCATGGGCCTCCTGAGCGGAGCGGATATCACGGAGGGCTTCAGCGGTAGGCACTGCCCGTATGACTTCCGTGAACGTGTGCCGGAATTCGCCCACATAGATCAGGGGATGCAGGAAGCCGGGGAAGACTTTCTGGCGCGGCCATTCGGCGATCCAGAAAGTCTGGTGAAATCCGGTGTCGGTCCGCAGGTAGGTCCAGTGCTCCTCTACGGCCATGGGGCCGTGTTGGTAGACGGCATCCATCTCCTTAGTTGGCGGCTCGTCCGACGGCGGGGCTGCCGCCACCGGCGCTTTGGCAGCCGGCAAAGCAGCGGGATCGAATGCGCCACGGATGATCCCTAGCAGTCCCGGTTCCCCAATCCACTCTTCCACCTTCACGCTGTGAGTACCGAGCGACGTTTTCATCGCCTCAACTTCCAGCCGCAGGACGTGTTCCAGACCTAGCAGTCCCCCGCCCGACTCCTTGATCCGCCGTCGAGCCTTGCTTGTATCCAGGACAACTGCCACGAGGAGTTCATGGCTCATAGTTGATCCGGCTGCACCGAGCAAGTCCTCATACGCGCGTTGTCCCCATGCAGCCTTTTCACCGCCCTGGGCCGGTATAGCGTTGCCTTTGTAGAACTCCCAGAGCGCCGACGACGGATAGGGCACTGTGTAATCCTGGACGGCAATCCTGGCCACGCCTGGCCGTTGAGCCATGCCGGCTTGCACACGTGACCAGGCTTGCACCGCCCACGCTTTATCATCTGCATCCAGAAGTGCAAAGGATCGCGTACTGCAGCGCAACACCGCGATTGCCTCCCTGCCGTGACGGTCGACCATGAAGCATTCACCGCTTGCCGTTATTCGGATCTCCAGATTGCCGAGACCGCCCGGAAGAGCGAGCCGACCAGCCAATTGCGCAGCTTCGGGCTTTGCAAGGAACCGTGTTTGTCCTGCCGCCGCCCGGTAGAAGAACACAGCGAGCTGTTTCGCCCATACGGGATAAGGAATGCGCGAATACTGGAGGAGCCCGAGCAGCATAAGCCCAAGCCAGAGGGGTCCGGAGGAAAAAAGGCCAACCGGCCCACTGCTGGCAGAAGCCACTATGGCAACCGCGCCGCCCCCTGCGACTATCAACAACTGGTACCACTTGAGGCCAAGGAAGAACCCGCGGCGCTCGTACCGCGGGAATTTCACGGCCTCAAGGGCGCGCGCGTCTTCAGACATGTGGGTTTCCTAGGTTTGGAGAGTTGATTCTTGGTGGTTGGGGTTTGGGAGGCCGAACCCCCGAGGGTGCCGGTGCGCTTGCGTTGGGATGCGCTCGCGGTTCTGTATCTCCGAGTGCGGCCTGCCGAGCGGGTGGGGCAGTGACGCCCTGTTCTTGAGGATCTATACGCATCAAGCCCTGCTGCGACTCGGGCACCTGCACGGTGTTCGGAGCTCCTGTTGATGGCCAGGTTCTCAACGCCAACTGGCCACTGTCACCGTGGGCCGACGGCATCCCGGACCGTACAGCGGGTGCCAACACTTGTGTGGGGAAGAGGCTGCGGCTTGAGCTGATTGGCCGGGTCATGGCGGATCGATTTACTAGGCCCGCAAGCGTCAGGCGACCACCTGTCTGCCGACTGATCTGGCGAGCCGCCACACTGCTGCTCCTGGAAAGGACGTGGCCGCCACCGGCCGTTTGGGCTGCTGCCGCCAGTTCCCCGCCCGCGAAGCTAACCAAGCGAAGAGCCATGAGAGGTGCACCGCAGGCAAGCGCCATGCCCACGGTTCCTGCGGCCAAGCCCGCAAAAGACTTGGACTCGGCAAAAAGCTTGACCGCTACGGCCAAAACTGTTGCGGCCAACGGTTTGGCCAACACCAGGGCAATGACCACCTCGCACCAGCGGCGTGCCCAGGACTTTGTCTTGTCCCAGGGCAGAAGCATCAGCGCCACCGGCGCGACGGCCGCCAAGACGACGAGTGCAAAGGAGCGGAAGATCATCGAGCACATCAGGATGAAGGCGAGGATCCATACGACAATAACTGCCATCACTGTAACGACGACGGCACCAGCTGGGCCCCCTGTCGTCCCAGGTGCCAGCGAGACCAAGTTCCATTCCCGACCACTTCCTTCTGGTGCCCGTTCAAATCCGAAAAGCCTCATGAACACGAGGTATGGGTCCGAACCGATCGATTCGAGCAAGGCGGCCGAGGCTAAATCGCTAGCCCGCGTCAGTTGCCGGACGAGGTACACGGCAGCCCCGACGAGTGGAATGGCCGCAGCGCCACCAAGCATGGCGCGGCCGATGCGTCTCGGCTGCTGGCTCACCAGGCCCGACAGGACCTGAAGAATCATCACGACGACGAGCGGCGTCATCATGACGACCACCCACCAGCTCGTCAGCCCCTCAATGGACAGCCACTGGGAGTCGTCGACATCCGACACTGAGAAGGCGCCGGTAATGAAGGCCCAGAGCCAGGACGCCATGTTCTGGAGGATGTTGGCGAAGAGAGACGTGACTGCGCCCAGGGCGTTGTCGTTCGCTTGTGAGACCAAACCGCAGCCGGGCGGCCACCATCCATTGAGGTCGCACTCAACAGGCATGAGCTAGAACCCAAGCGGGAAGGCAGTCTGCGACCAGAGGATGTAGCCGTTGATGCCGCCGAGAATGGCTGCCACTGGGCCGGTCCAAAGGAGGATCACGCCCCCGCCTGAGGCAAGGCGTGACGACTGGCTAAGCTTGCCGGCCAGCAGCATCGCGGCACCGATGATGGCCACGATGGCGATGATGATGAAGGCGCCGACGAGGATCCCGCCGCCGATCTGTTTGAGCGATTCCAGGAAGGGAAAGCTCGCGTTCGGGGTAATCCCCGGGTCCACCGCTGCGAAAAACATTGGTGCTCCGTCCGTTGTATTCCATGGAGTGAGCAGATGAGCTCACGGGTTCATGGAAACGGCGAGTCCGAACGACATGACTTCTTTGCATAACTGTCGGCTGAGCCTTGGTCACGACGTCGAGACGGATCAGTACCCGAAAATCTCACAACCGATCGTTTTCGCCACAAATGTAAGAGCGCTCGTTTGTTGATGGTTGGGGTGAGCGAGAGTCTCACCCGGCGACCTTTTGGAAAAGGTTTCGCAAGGTAGCGCATCATTGAGGAAGGACCGGCTAGTGCCCGTGGGGTGAACCGAGCGACCTTCCAACTCGGCGAAGCCTCCTGCAGTGCCTCAACCATAAGCGCGGACATTGAAGTCTTTCCGCTACCTCAAGGGCCCACTGGCCCGAAGACTACGCTCGTGCTCGAAGAATGAGTGCCGATGGTGGTCGCGATCGCATACTTGGCCCTGAAGGCCCCCGGCGAGAGTGATGAATTCGATCACCACACGGTTCCTCAGTCTGAGCTCCGCACCCTAGGACCGGAGGAAGAGTGGCCACTACATGGGCGTGCCTTGGAGGTCAAGATATCTGCCCAGCCCTCAAATGGGGCACATCATGGATGCCGGTGCAGATTTGTAGGCCTGAACGTACGAGCGCACTGCCGCATCACGAACCACTGAAGCGGGAGAGGAATACCCGCCGGGAGGCTTCCTCGAGCGGACAGCGAATCGGCGGCCGTGATCACTGTCTAGATCCGTCGGGTTTTGCAGCGCCGGCTTCAGGTGGCTGTTTCCGACAGTATCGGCCCAGGCACCGTCTAGACCCCGGACCAGAAAGTTAGTTCCCCGCATAGTTGCTACCGGAGGCGAGGTTCTGTGAGGCGAGGCTGATGGTGGATACTGGGGATCAAATGCTGATATGATTCCGCCGGCGATTTCACGCAACCGTTGATGTGGGTCGAGCCTTGCACAAAGGCGCGCTATAAAGCCCCTTCACCCGCCCTCCCCCAGTGGCTCAGCGGAGGGGCTTTGCGTTGCCCTTGGCGCACAAAGGACTGAAAAGATCAGGCGGGGAACATGACCATTTTCAACGCTTCGTTGTCGTCCGGTTCAATGGGTCGCAGCGCTCCAAACTCCTTACGTTGCCATCTCTGGCCGGTTCCATCCGTGAACTGAACCTCTCGCTGATACTCAAAGTCCTGAGGATCCCGGTAGATGTTACTACGCAACTCGCGGAGGGCGCCGGGCTCAATCATCGACCATGTATGGCAGACCTCGGTCGCGGCCTTGTCTGCGCCCGGGGCCTCCGGACGCAGCCTCTGCACGATAGACACCATCGAGATCGGCTCGTCCCCGTTGTTGTGAACGCTCCAATCGATAAACTGCCGTGGTTCCCCCATTGAGGGATGAAAGCCCGACGGCGTCCTTCTCACCACGACCGTGACTTTAGCGGCCAGACTTCTTTTTCTTGCTTCAGCCTCAGCCACTTGCTGCTGTCGAAACAGCTCACGGTCGGCCATGGCTTCTTTGCGTTCAGTCTCCAGTCTCGCGCCATCACGCCGCGCCAAGTGCAGCGCCAGCAAAACAGCAGAGATGGTACCCAGCGCCGCCAACCAATCCGGCACTGTACCCCAATCCGGCGATGTAAAAAGTGCCCCAATATTCACCTGTCAAGACTAGACGGTTCGGCCCCTGCCAGCGGGGATTGAGCGCGTTGGCCCCAGGTAGTCGCCGGTACGATCAACATATGTCGCAAAGCACATCTTCCTCTGGCCGTGGGCGTAAGTACACGATCCAAGCTGAATCGGTGGCGCCCAGTGAATCGGAGTTGAAGCTCGCCTTCCCTGCGCCCTACGCCGAGCTATCCGGGAGTCCAGAGGTATTCGAGCAGCAATGGAAAAATCTGAACTACGCGTTCGCGTTACCAGATCCATCTTCCTTTCCACCGCTGACTCATCCCCTGACGAGCGATGACCTTTCGGCGATCAACCGCTACATTGCGACTTGTCGCGAGCTTGCCAGCTTCAGCATGCTTGTCGCGGGCAGAACCCTTAATCTCAGCGGCGGGATAGGGCAGGAAACCCAAGTTTCCTTCACCATGCCGCCGAAAGAAGTAGTTCTCGGCTTCGCCGTCCGCTTTCGGCAACTGCACTCAGACGACCTCGCCAGCTATACAAAGGTCAAGAACATCATCAGCCGTGCTTTGGGACGTGAAGGACCACCGCTTTCCATAGCCGGAGGAAACCAAATCCGACAGTGGAAGCGGGCCCGCGCGGAATTGTTGAAATTCACCCTCGACGAAATAGTGCAAACTAAGGTCCTCAAGGCCGAATTGCCCCCTGGCGCAGCCGTCCCTCAGTCAGAGGACCTGTTTACGCCCTCGGAGTTAATTGAGCTGTATCAATATGGCGAGTACATCCACTGGGGGGATCACCGGGAACTCCATTCGGCGATTCAGCGCAACCCAGCCCTGAGCGCCATTCTGGAGTTCCGGTTCCACTCCATTCAGATTTCGCTCACCCACGTCTATCTTGGATTTTCAAAGCTCGCCGAGGCGGCTATCCGCGACCTGAGACGTGGTGCCAATACGCCTTAGCCACCGCCGCCGAAGCCGAGCCATGCCGCCGCGGCCACGGCGAGGACGCCCCCGACAACCGTAATAAGAAAACTGACTGTATGATCGCGCCACTTGTTTTGCAGCCAGACTTTCGTGGCAGTGGGCTGTTCTGTAGCTGCCGGGGCCGGCGACAAACCCTTTACAGCCTGGCCCTGGGCGTTTGAGGCTGCTTGATGGTATCCGTTATCGGAGGAACTTACTTCCATGTCGCCCAGGGACACGTGAGCATCAGGAACCAACTTTTTGAGTAGTCTTGCCTCTACGATTTTCGGCAACAAATCCTTTGCGGTGCGCTCGGTGAGCATCCGACTGTGACTCTTAACTGCCACTTCCACCACTACAGAGCCATCAGCCCGATGATATGAGTCTGCAGAGATCCGGATTTGATCGCCGTACATCGTCGAATTTACGCTGACCATGTCCGCATGGTTTTCACGGAATGCAGTTTCGAGCTCCTCCAGCGATTTCCTTCTGAAGTGCTTGTTGTCCCGGCTCAGCCCACGAAAATCGATTTCTTCACCAACCTCGGCACCTTCGATGCTCTCGTAGCAGTCTTGGACTTCGTTGTAGATAGCCTTCAGGACCTGCCACGTCTTGTCCGTCTGGTATCTGATCTCAATTGCTTGCCTGAAGTTATCGATCATAAGTCTTTCATTCACGGTGCAGGCGCCCGCCGTATGAGCCCCCGAAAGCTGACTCCTCATGTTAGGCCAGACCGGGCGCCGTCACGGCACAACGCGCAGGTGAGTAACCGTTGCAGACGCTCCACCGCAACGACTATGCCATCAATAAACCGGACTCGAAGTGCCAGGACTTCTGGGCCGAGACTGCTAAAGCCCCTGGACCGGTGGATTTCCCTTCCTAGCTTCAGGAAGGACCTTCGAGCACTCCTTCGTAAGCTCGTCCTTGGCGCTCAGGCTGACCATGTCCAAAGCGCCCGTTGTGCTTTCCCCTGCGCTCACTGCCAACGCCACCAGCTCGGCAGGGCTCGGAATCTCTACCATCACGTAGACTCCGTACGCTCGATCTGAACGTCAATGCAGTAGTCGCGCAACAAAAACCGCCTGCGGCGCTGCCAAAGACGGCGCTGCAGGCGGCAAGGGGTTGAACGTCCGGAGGCCGCCTGCCTTGGCGTCTCGCCAATCGAAACGAGTTCGTCAGCCCTTCAATAGGTCAAAGTAGGCCGCACCAGGGTTCCAGCTCACCGGATGCAACAATGTTCCCACTGCGGGGTTTAGCGCGCTCCACATCATGCCGTCGCCGGCGTAGATGCCGACGTGGCCCCAGTTGTCGGGTCCCTGCGGATTTTGAACAACCAGGTCTCCTGGCTGGGGGTTCTCCGTTCGGACACCAACTCGCCACTGTTCTACTCGTGGCAGCTCGATTCCGGCTTGCCTGTAGATCCACTGCACATAGCCGGAGCAATCCCAGGCTTTAAAGGCAGTGCCTCCCCACACATATCTGCCCCCTAAACCTTCCTGCGTGAACCTCAGAATGTCCTGACGCTGCTGGCTCAAGTTACGGGAAGATCCCCCTTGACGCGGCGCTGGCGTGGAATCTGTACAGGAGGCAGGAGCGGTGCCACCCTCAAGAGCAGCCACGATTGCCGTAGCGGCCAGCTCCCAACGTGCATACAGTTCAGGAAAAGCAGACACCTGCACTGCTTGGGCCGCCAGACCTTTGTCCATCGTCTGCCAACCGGGAACGTCCAGCAGTCCGCGAGGACTGCCGCGATTCGGTCCCGACGGCCCGCCGAAGAAGGCACGCGCGTTATAGGAGGCATCCATTAGTTGCTCAACGGTCCCCCAGCCCGCCGCCGGACGCTGTTGGGCTGAACCGATCGAGTCGTGGTCATGTCCAACGCCGTCATTCGGGAAATGCAAGGAAGCAGGCACGCTGTGGTTCGCGAGCATGCGCAGACTCGACTCCTGCAGCGCCATCATGATGGCGATGATCTGCCCGGAGCGTGGTATTCCAAGCTGCTTGCCGACCGCGATGTATGTCCGTGCGACGCTCTCCTGCCGAGGCGTCAGCTCGTAAAGCAAGCGCCCAGCGTTCCGAATTTCCAAGCCGGCACCAGTGACGTTAGGGGCAGGGGCCACCTCGGATCTCGCTGGTATACAGGCAACTGCAGATTGGCGCGCCATACCAGTTAGCGCCGCCACGCCTCCGGCAAATGCCATGGCTCCAACAAGCAGAGCGAGGAAAGCGGCCGCCGATACGACCTTCATCAATGCACGGCGCCGTATGAGGCCTGTGACGGCCACCAGTGCAGCCACTAGTAGACGATTCTCTCTGCGGTTGCGTAGAAGGCAACCATGGCGCACCGCCCAGATGGAGCGGTGGTGGCAGGAGGACAGTTGACCATCACCGTAACGGGTGCCGCATAGGCACTTCTGCCGTTGCTGGACTCGTCCACAACTTGCACCGTCACCGTGCACACGTGAAGGCCTTCCCACGGGGCCGGATACTCCTGAACTTTGGCCAACTCGAGATCGCAGCGCAGGGATTCAGCGGTGCCGCTTCGGCGAGCGGACCGGTCTGCCAGGGTGGTGAACGTCCCCGCTGTCACGCCTGTCCCTTCAAACTCTCGAACCAGCACAGATAAGGGATTGGATCCATCAGGCAGCAACTCCCACCAGGACCGCACCCTGGCATATATATCCGAGTACGACGACGAACGGCTGTCCCAGCTATAGATTCCCTTTGCTGCCGCTACAGCGAGCGCCCGGTAATCGCGGGTACGTGGCAAAGCATCCGGCGTTGCCTCCGCCGTAATGACCGGCTCGTCGAGAACACCGGACGTACTGCCTGGTGCAGTGGCAGCGCCTGATGGCTGAGCCCTTGAAGGCGCGGTTGCGGAAATGGTCGGTGGGACCCGTCTGCTGGGGCTCTCGGCAGGCCAAGATAGAAAGACTGCACCAATCATGAGCAGGGCAACCAGCCCTGCCGCCAGCAACTCCCGGCGGCCAAATCTACGGAACCAATTCATCGTCCAAACCGATGTCTGAAACCCAAGACCTACAGAGCCGGTCGATGCACTTCGTGCTGAAGGACGCGCCAAGCTGCCTGATACAACTGCCGGGCGAATCCGATATTGACCGCAATGTACCTTTCGGTGACGCCGAGCTCAGAGGCAAGAGCAGCCATCTGAACGGACCTATCCAGTCCTCGCAGCCCCGGACGGACTATGGTCTCCGCGACGCTTCGGAGGACGTTTGTGGGAAGGCAGTTTGCAGCGCAGCGGCAGAGATCGTCGACGCCTACTCCGGGTTCGGGGTGGCAGTTCAATGCCGTGTTGATCGTTTTGGCCGTCTGCCGACGACCGTTACGGCATGCCACCGACGCCGATCCTTGGGAGACGGAGGTCCGTAATGCCTCGGCCCCGTAAGGCTGGATACGGCAAGCCTCCAAGTTTCCTTACTGACGCTGCGCTGGACCAGGCCCAGCATGGCGTGTGCCCAGGCCTGATCAACATAGTTCTCGACGTCGTTTCCTGCCGCACCGGCATGGACGACAGCAAGAAGCTCCGGTGAGCTTTCCGTCGTCGTGAAGTCAACAAGCAAGGGCAACGTTTGATGGCTAAGCTCGCGCCGGATATGGGCAGCGCAGATCTTATTGCAGACACCTTGGACCCACGCTTCAAACGGGATGCCGGGCAGCTCCCGGTAGCGTCCACGCGCAACCCCGTCCCAAACGGCGACCCGGATGTCCTGCATGACATCGTCCACATCGCAGGATCGCCCGATCCGCGCGAGCCGAGAAGTGACGTAACGGTGCACCCCATCAACCGCGACCATGATCCGGTCGATCTGGATGACGGGTTCTCCCGGCGGAGGTGCGCTTCGCAAGGAGACATCAACGTCAACGACCGTCTCTGGTCCCTTTGTAGATTGATACGCCTTGGCTTCAATTTCCATGGCTTCACCGCTTTGACTGTTCAGATCGATTAGTTCGCAGAGTTGCACAAACGGCCACCCCAGTTAGTGGATGCGGAGATCCAACAACGACCAGAAGAAGCTACAGGAATTATTGTCGAAGATAATTAAAGTATCGTCAAGAGTGCGGTTCTTACTTTTTGCACTGCCTTCGGGAAGAATGACCTTATGCCGAGAATTACGCAGCCTCACGACGCCGCATGGTCGGCCGACGTCGAGGCTGCCGTCGCAACCTTCGGCAACCGGGCGCGAAACGAGATTCTTCGGTTCCTCAGTTCCAGTGGGCCGGCGACACGCGGGGATATCGTCGCTGCTGTCAGCGCGGGCGATCCTAGCGTGGCAAAGCACCTGGCGGCGCTCGAAGAGGCAGGCGTGGTGATGGTCGACGTCGAGCCTGGACGTAGGCACGGACGGTCACCGCGGTATACGGCGAACCCTGTCCGGATCAAGGAACTGCTCGACGCTCACCTTAAGTACCTGCTGGAAAAGTAGCCGCAGTGGGTTGGAAAGATGAACCCGACGTTTAGTCCTCGCGCTCCGGCGCCTCATCCGAGTCCAACTGTGGACTGGCCTCGGCCCTCTCCCCTTCTGGCTGGCGGCTGATGTCCTTATTCAAGTACTCTGTGATCGCCCGAAGCGTCTCGGGCGACACGTCACCAAGAGTCCGAGCCGCGAACGTCTTCACCCTCGCAGCGCGGAGAGATTTCACAAACTCAAGCTGGGAATCAATTCGCTCGGGCAGATCTCCGGCGTCGCTGCCCATCAAATAAGCCGGATCCACATTGAAGATGTCGCACAGGGCGCCCAGTAGCGCCGGATCGCTCACCAGCCTGCCTGTGCCGTCCTTCATGTAAAACCAGCGGGCTCTGGAAAGCTTAATGCCCTTCTCCGCCAGCTTTTGCTGAACTTCGCGAAATGTGACGGGTTGTCCTCGCTCTGCAACGACGACGTCGAGCAGCAGGTTTAGGCGGCGTGCAAGTTCGGCTTGGGGAGACAGTTCCACGCCTTTGTGATCTTCTTCGTCTCCAGCCACGCTTCACCTCCCAGACCAGACATGACTATCGTCAGCGAGTCACTAATTGTTGCCCAGTATTGCCTTGGCCAAGTCCACATGCAATAAGCGCGGCTTCGTCCTTCCATCCGTATGTAAATGAGCGTATCGTTCTGCTGTAGACCCGTCTACAGCGGGCTGCAAGAGATTCCCTCGTCACCTGGTGGTCTCCATGGCGAACATCTTGATGAACCGGACGCGAAGCCGCCTCATTCGCTATTTGATCACCCATGGCCCGGCGACCTGCAGTGAGGTCGCTGCAGCCCTCACCATTTCTGCTTCCTCTGTCCGCAAACACCTCAGTCTTCTATGCGAGGCAGGCATCGTCATCCTGGGTTCGGGAACGTATAAAGCGCGGCTGGATATGGTCGAAAGGGAGCTTGCGGACCTTGCGGCCACGTTTCAGTCAGCGGGCTGCGACTTTAGGAACCGAGTAACGGACGACTCCCACTTCTCGGTATCAGCGTTCCACTCGAGTGAATGCCCCGGAACATCGAAGCGAACCAACTGAACGAGGTCGGGTCGTAGCTCTGCAAATCGTTCAGAGGCTGCGACCGGTGTTGATTTGTCGTCGATCCCATGCAATATGAGGGTCGGCGTCTTGAGGTCACCAGCGCGGGTAACCCAGTCCAGCGCAGAGAGGTCAATGGATTGCGTGAGACCCGTGACCCAGCGGCCCGCATTCGAACCCAACATGCTCAGCCCAGCCCTGGCGATAGCTTTGGGCAATCCACTGGCACTCCCGTTTGACGTCAGAGTCTCGGCCCAATCCAGGACGGGAGCCACGAGCACCAGGCCGATGATCCGATCAGAATGGGCTGAGAGGTTTGCTGCACGCAGAGCCATGGAACCGCCAAGAGACCATCCAAACAATACGAGCCGCTCTGCGCCATGGTCCACGGCGTACCTAATAGCCGCTTCGACATCCAGCCACTCATTCTGGCCCAACGAATACCGGGAATCGTTCGACGGCGGCGCTTCGCCGTCGTTCCGGAAGGACACGACCAGCGATGTACAGCCAAGTCTGCTCGCAACAGGAACACCGCGAAGGGCGCCGGCGCGTTTTCCACCCATTCCATGCGCGTGGATGGCCCATGTCGAAGGCATCAGACCGGCGGACGTGGGCGCGAATTTCCATGCAGGCGCCATGCCGCCGTCGACCTGAATCTCCACGTCCTCAAAAGGCAGGCCCAGTTGCTCTGGTTTGGAGTACGCGTACCCGCTCCAGATGCCGGCGGTGGCAGAGTGCAAATCACCGGAATCGACCCGTTCCACGAGACGAATCACTGTTCCCATATTCGTCTCTTCGTCGACGACAGGACCGATGCAGGCGTGGCCCTTGCCGTTGCCGAACCACAAGCTGTAGCGGCCTGGCGCTCTCGTTAATGGGGTCGCTGGCAGTTCAATCCTCAGGGATCCATCCTCGCCGGAAAAGACTTGCCTGATGGAAAGATCCTCCCGTCGTGTGGTGCTCGGCACCACCACCCGGCGCGCAAAGTAGGCGGCTCCCAAGAACGTCGCTGAAGACGTGCATACGGCTGCAATGGTGAGAGGGCCCAGCATTTTAGGAGCCTTCATCTTCGCTCCTGACATGCTTGTCAATGACCTCCTTAAGTCGCGCCAGCGTCTCGGGAGACAAGTCCTGCAATTGCCTTGCTGCGAAATTCTTGACGCGAGCTTCACGCATCGACCTAAGGAGGTTGAGCTGAGCTTCCACGAGTTCGGGTATCTCTGTTGAGTCATCCAGAAGGTATCGGCGATCCACGCCGAAGAATGCCGCGAGGTTCTGCAGCAGATCCTGGTCCATAGCCAGGGAGCTATCACCGCTTCGCATGTAGGCCCACCTTGACCGCGACAACGGCGTGCCCTGTTGAGACATTGCTTCGCTGACTTCCCTGTAGGACAAGGGCCCTGTACCTCTGGACTCATACAAATCCAGCAAGAGATTGATCTTGCGAGCGAGCCTGGTCTGCGGCGATTCTGAGGGTTCTACGGCATCATCTGCCACTTGGGTCCTTCCCCCTCCCCCATCGCGCCATGCCCAATCGACCACCCTGCCTGTCCCCGTGGGAAGCGAGGTAATTCTCTGTTCGAGTCAAAGTTTGAAAATCAGCTTCATCCAGCAACTTAGCAGCACCCGGATCCATCAGGAGAGCATCCTCGATCTCGACTAGCATCCGATGAAGCCTCCGCGTCTCTGGGTCTCCCCGCTCGATGACTCCAGCGGGCGTCGCCAGGCGTCCATCCTTGCGGGTAGCTGTCGCTTTCTCCCAAGTGGATGTGAGGTCTTCGAGTAAGTCAGCCTGAGTCCTCCGTTGCGTTCGTTGAACGATCCGGCGCGCTACTGGTGGAAGGGCCAGTCCAGCACACAGGAACAACATCGCCCCGACAAAACTCGCGTCGTAGATAGCCGCCAACTGCTGCATGGTCGACTGGTCTCCGAGAAGATGGGCTAGGTCCATTCCCAAGACTGAGAACACTACGACGAGAGCCAAGAAGCACCCAATACCGATGAGGGTGAAGGCGACGCGAAAGTGGGAAGCCGCCATCCGCCGTCGGAATCTAAAGCACACGTACCCGGTGACGCCGACGACCACCCCGATGTAAACAAACTGGATCGCGGAATAGAGGGCGGCAGCAGGCTGGTCCCCGTAATCCAACATGAATTTGGTTGAGGACGCCGGTGCTTCAATGCGGAGGAATGCAAGGACCAGCCCCACGGAGACCGAACCCAGAAGTAGGAGGCCACGGCTGTCCCTGCGCACGGGTGCATCGTTCAGCTCTGCCGCCCGCAGTATTGCCTGGGAAAGGAAGTAGATTCCGACGACCATCAAGATGTTCGCGCAAAGGTCCAGGAAATTGCGTCCGCCGAGGGCTTGATCGCCTGCGCGGTAGATCTCATCGATATTCAAGGAAAGCGCGGTTGCGATTGCCACGGCTGCGACAAGGATGCTGTGGTTTTTCCTGGTACGCGCGCCAGGTAGGAGGCACGCCACGAGGCCCCAAATGACCGCGGCGGCGGCTGCCTGGATCACCCGAAAACCTGTTCAAATGACCTTGGCTCCAAGGTGCTGTCACGGATAGCGCCGGCCAGAAGATCCGCGAGAGTCTCAGCTGCGGCCTCCAGATCGTCGACGAAGCTGCTCCGTGCCAAAGCTCGTGACACCATCTCCCCATCAAGATTTGGGAAGAGGCTGGCTGCATAGTCCGAGGAAACGCCCAATTCGTCATGGCGCAGGATCATATGCCCAAGTTCATGAAGGATGAACTGCTGCCTATGGAGTGCTGAGTCCGTGACGGCGTGCAAAATGATTTCCCGGGTATCCGTCGACAGCCAGAGACCGCAGACAGAAGTCCCGTTGAGGATCGGCGTGGCTTCGATCTCGATTCGACGCCGTCGTCGGGCGGCCACGATTGCGATGAGCCTCTCTAGAGTCAGGTGGCTCGGTAGCCGCAGTGATACGAATGCCTCGGCCGCCACCTGAGCTGGCCCATATTCTTGCGATTTTTGCTGGTCCATACCGGCCCCTTCTCGCAGCGGACAGCAAGTTGTGACTGCCATTGACGGCGGCCACCGCAGCCGCGTCAGGCGCCACAGTTTCAATTCAACGCCTCTGCTCTGGACATGTCCAGAGCACTAGGAACCCAAGCCTTGCGTGTCGTGGGGCCCTGACTGGTCGCAGACACGTCGAGTCTCTGAGCTGCACCTGCGCAGCAAAACACGCGAAAAACCCAGATGGCGCGCCTCCGAGCCCCTCGGCCTAGTTTTCGCCCCTTATGTGGTGGCTGAAGAAGGCCCAGCAAGCGAAGCGACGCCGTCGGCCGACAGCGATGAAAGGGAGCCTCTGACTTCTCTACTATTAGTGATCCGATCGCACAGGTGTTTTCACTCAATTAACTCAATTAATGGGTTATGACCTTGGCGGTGCAGCGCTTTGCCCAAGCGCCGCGGGTGTGCAGAACACTCGATCCAGCCATTACGAGTTGAAGTCGATTCTCTAATGCTGCCTACAGAAAGGCCTCTCCCGATACGGGGCGGGTCTTCCTATCGCTCTCGACGGGATTGTCACTCAGGACTGGCCGGCTCAGGCGCTGATAGAGGGTTGCCTCCTGAAACCAAGAGTGCCAGATCAGCGATAGTGTTTTTCGGTTCTCTCAAAATGCCGCTGTTGGACTCGAGGGCCCGCTGCTCAAGCTTGTTGAGTTGACGCACAATTTTCCGAGCCCGACCGCCAGGCTCCATGTACTTGATAATGAGCAAATTCTCGAGGTGATAGACGGCCTCTTCCTCGGCGTCAATGGTTGCCATGAGGTTGACTATATTGCCCACATTGACGGCTGCCACCTCTGCCTGCTGCCTATTCACGAAGGCATCCTTGGCCCATTGCTCGGCGTACTGGTACGCCTCGTTCGCCTTCTCCTTGCTGGCCGCCCTTACTTGCTGGCTTTCTTCGCCGCTCCAATAGGCTTTGAACCGGATCCACCATGATCCGCGTTCAGTTTCGAGCAGGCGTACGCTCGAATAGCCGAGCCAGTCAAAGTAATTGATAACCTCTTTGGTGGCTTTCAGGGCTTGAAGTCCGTCGTTGCCGGAAAGATAAACGTGCGCGGACCCAGGTGCGTAACTAACAAACTCCTTGTTACGCCCGCCGTGGAGAGTGATCACGTCTGTAATCTTGAACAGGCCTTCGCCGACGTTCTGTAGAACGAGTCGCCGTTTCTCGTGCCTGACTTTCACTTCTAGTTGCTCGCGGCTGGAGTACCTGCGAATCAATATACGCAGGAAGTCCATTCTGCTAGGAGTTTTCTTCCTATCTACACTCCTCGTTTTGTGGCCGACTTTGGACCGGGATCTATAAATGGGCATGGGCTGATCCTAGCAATGGCCTTATGGGTAGAGCGGCAACTCCTCCTGTCGCTGTGGACTGCCCCGGCTTTTTGTTGGCTGGGATCTTGGGCGGCTCCGAGGCCCCCTGTCGCCAGCCCTAAACACAACCCTTCAATATGCCGTTGATTGCGTCGTGCTCGGCTTGAGTGACCCAGAGGCGGTATTTTGCCTTGACTGCAGTTTGGCGGCCGACGTACTCGCATCGGAAGGCTTTGTTCGGTGGCAGCCATGAGGCCGCGTCTTTGTCGCCTTTGGCACTGTTCATGGGGCCATCGGCTGCCATTAAGTTCAACGGGTCATTGGCTAGTTCCTTACGCTGGTCGACACTGAGCTGCTGTGCGCCCTTTTGCCACGCGTCGCTGAGCGCGACGACGTGGTCGATCTGGACATCAGAGCTGGTGTCCTGGCCGCGGGTGAACTTGATAGTAGTGCCGGTGTACTTGTCGGCAAGGGTTCCTGTAGCGACTACACAGTTGTTGGTGCCTTGCTTGAACGTTTCGTTCGTCAGGTCGCGGGCAAGGATGTCGTTGCGGGTATCGCAGCCGTTGCGGTCCGTATCGGCCCAAGCCGGTCCAAACTCATCCCGGGTGTAGCCGGTCTTCGGGGCGCGACCCTTCACCGGAACGCTCTCCAGCTGTACAAGGGCCTTGGCGGCGTCACCGGCAGGGGCCGGCGCGTCGGCGGCGACGTCTGGAGCAGCCTTGATGAGTTCGGAAGCGTTAGATGCGGCGTCACAACCTGCTAATGACCCAGCCAGCATCATCGCGGTTATCGCGGTCAGGGCTTTGGCGGGAGAACAGATGGTCTTCATGGTCCTTCTGGTTACAGGTCGTTGTTCAACGCTAGCTTTGACCACCACCTGCCGCAGGTAACCGGGTCCGTGGTGCCTGCCACACGTCCGCGCCATTAGTACTCTGAGGAGTCCGCTACGGGTGCACTGGTTGCCTCAACTGTTCGAACCATCGCCCTCACGGGAAACGTCACGCTTACTCAACGCGCCGTAGCCAGTCTGACTTTGGTCCGAGTCCCGATGAGCCTTTCCTTCGTCACAGGCCCTGTGCCGGAGAGCGAGGAACCAGTGCTGCCGGGGAGGATCTCACTCAACCTGGCGATTTCCAGGATGTGTTCCGAGGTGAAGATGATCTTGCCCTTTCCCCAGCACGCGTGGGGAAAGCGTCCACTCGTCGCGCCGTCGCGCAGCCACGACTCTGTACAACGCATGAGGGCGGCAGCTTCGGCCGGCTCAAAGAATTCGATGTCCATGGAAACCTCCGAGAGGAACGAGTTGGTTTCCACTCTCATGCCAGGACAAAGACCTGCCGACATGACGGGCGAGGCCTCACCGATCGAAGGCTGTCACCGACCTCTCCGTGGCGTCAGCACCCGCCTGGAGCGCCTCCGGCATCAAGTGTCCGTAGACCTGCTCTGTGGTCCTCGTCGAGGCGTGCCCGAGGCGGCGCGAGATGGTGAAGAGGGGCACGCCGTCTTGGATCAACCAGGACGCGTGGGTGTGCCGAAGGTCGTGGATCCTTGGCGTCTTCGTAAGCCCAAGAAGTTGGGCCGTGCGAACGGCTGGTATCCATTAATCGTCCCAGTAGAGCTTGTGGACGATCCGGCCGCCCTTCGGCGTCGTGAACACCAGATCCTTGCCTGGCCTGCTGGCCACGAGTGGAATCAGCAGCTCCACCAGGGCGGGATTCAACCCGATGGTTCTTTTGCCGGCACCCGTCTTTGTCGCGCCGACGTAGAACTGGTTCTGCCCATCCCGCTTCCAAGCCTTGTTGATTCGGGCAGTGGGGGGTTTCGAGAGCAGGTCCACGTCGGCGACGGTCAATGCTGTGGCTTCTCCGAAGCGCGTTCCGGTCATGACCAGGAAGTCGGTGAACGCCTTGTACCGCTCCCCCATCCCCTCCATGATGAGCCTGTACTCGGCGTGAGTCAGGAACATGGCCTCATCCTCGGCCTTCTCGATGTTCGGCAGCTGCACACCACGGCACGGGTTACGGGCAATGTAGCCGAGCATCTCCGCGGTATTCATCGCGGCGGAAATTAGGCCATGAATGTTGTGGATGGTCTTCGGCGCCTTGCCCTTCGCCATCATCGACTTCACCCAGTGCGCGATCACCCGATAATCCAGCTTGTCCACGGGAACATGGCCAATCACCGGCCGGATGTGCAGCTCGAGCATCGTCTGGTACGTCCTTATGGTTCCGGTCGACGGACGGATCAGAAGATCAATGTGCTCCTGGATAACATCGGCCACAGTCGGCGTGCGTTTTTCGTTCGTCAGGATCGCGTGCTGCGCGATTTCGAAGGACTGTCCGTTGGCGTCCAGAAGTCGTTTGAGTGTCTCCGCCTCCGGGAGGCTGGCAACTGTCAGGCCCTGCTGCTCGCGGCTCTTCGGGTCCCGCCACAACACCATGTAGGACGCCGTGCCGTCCTTTTTGGTGCGTTTGCGGATGCTTGCCACATCAAAAACGGTACGCCGCTGTCAACACTTTGGGGGCTTTTGTCAACACTCAAAGTCCAAAGTGGCCGCTGACCTGCGAAAACACTGTGCCCGAGGTGGGACTCGAACCCACACACCTTTCGATACCGCATTTTGAGTGCGGCGCGTCTGCCAATTCCGCCACTCGGGCGCGGAATACGTTGAGCAACAAGGTACGCCCACAGCTGACTGTGAGCAACGCGATCGCTTCACGTACGCGGAATTACTCTACATGCAGATAGGCTGAATCCCAGAATCGCGCCGCCGACGCCGCGGATGACCATGCAAGCCAAGTACAGCCGCGGTGGCACCTAAGATAGTGATGTCCCGCCGTACCTTTTCAAGGAGATCCCGTGACTGAACAGACGGAGTCCAAGCCCACGTCCCAGCCGGCGCGCCGCGTCATTGTTGCCGAGGATGAGACCCTCATCCGCCTCGACATCATTGAGATCCTGCGGGGCGAAGGTTACGACGTCGTGGGCGAGGCGGACAACGGCGAGAAGGCCGTCCAGCTCGCTGAGGAACTCAAGCCGGACCTGGTCCTGATGGACGTCAAGATGCCCGTCATGGACGGCATCTCCGCAGCAGAAAAAATCGTCAAGGCCCGGATCGCCCCCGTGGTACTTCTGACCGCCTTCAGCCAAAAGGAACTCGTGGAGCGGGCCCGCGACGCCGGCGCCATGGCCTACGTGGTGAAGCCCTTCACCCCGGCCGACCTCATCCCGGCACTGGAGATCGCACTCTCCCGGCACGAGGAAATCAAGGCCCTCGAAAGCGAAGTTTCGGACCTGCAGGAGCAGTTCGCCACCCGCAAGCTCGTGGAGCGCGCCAAGAGCCTCCTCACCACCAAGATGGGCCTCACCGAGCCCGAAGCGTTCCGCTGGATCCAGAAGACCTCCATGGACCGCCGCCTGAGCATGCGCGAAGTGGCCGAGACCATCATCAACCAGGTCAACTAACCTCGGCATCCCGGCAGGTAACGCACGACGGCGGCCTGCCGGGTTCCTGCCACCCGGCATCACCCCGCAGCCCAACGAAAAGGACCCCTGCCAACTGAACTGCTCCCCGGAAGTTGGACTGAGAAATTCAGTTCTAACTCCCGGGGAGCAGTTTTTGCGTGTAGATAGTTCGTTGTCCGAGGATCAGCGTGA
>NZ_JBNHFD010000024.1:0-43078 GCF_059089865.1 Arthrobacter sp. Y3221157 | reverse complement strand
GCTGTGCTGTCCATGGTGGACCTGTCCCGGGCGAGCTACCGGAAGATGTGGCAGAACCTGGTGTGGGCAACGGGCTACAACATCCTGTCCGTGCCCCCACCGGGACCCCGGGGCGGCATCCAGCGCTCTGATCCTCCGGGCTGCGGTGGGGGCTGCTGCGTGACGGTCAGCATTGTGGTGGTGTCCCATAGCGAAAAGATTGCCGACGGCGCCGCGGAGTTGGCCGCGCAGATGGCACCCGACGTGCTGGTTTTGACAGCCGGGGGCACCGCCGACGGCAGGATCGGCACCAGCCTGGAAAAAGTGCTTGCCGCCCTGGACAACGCCGCCGGAGGTGACGGTACCGTGATCCTCACGGATCTTGGATCGGCGGTGATGACCGCGGAATCCGCCCTGGAGTTCGCCGAGGATCCGGCCGGCGTGCTGCTGGCCGATGCCCCGCTGGTGGAGGGCCTGGTGGCCGCGTCTGTGGCCGCGCAGGGCGGGGCGGACGTGCAGGCGGTGAAGCGTGCGGCGGAAGCTGTCCGTGGGCCCTCGCAAAATTCCGGACCGCCGCCCCAGCGGGAGATCTTGGAAGGGTCTGTCACCGGGCAGGGCCCGGACTTCACCGGCGACTTCGAGCTCATCAACCAGGCAGGCATGCATGCCCGGCCCGCGGCAAAGATCGCCGGGGGGTTGTCCGCCCTGGACGCCGAAGTCACCGTCAACGGCGTAGACGGTGCATCCATGACGGCGCTCATGACGCTGGCAGCAGGCAAGGGATCCGTCCTGCATGTGGAGGCCCGCGGAGTGGATGCCGAACGGGCGGTGAACTACGTGGGCGGGCTGGTGCAGGCGGGCTTTGGCGAGCCGTAAGGCCCTTCGGGCCCAAAACTCCTCCACGCGGTGTGTTCCGAAAGGCTTCACCTGCTCGTGCGAATAAGCTCGATGGCATGGAACGGCAGGATCCCGAAGGCAGCTACCCGGCAATCGAAGTGCTGGACGGGCAGACGTCAGTGGAGGAACTGCTCGCGGACCTGGGCCTCGAATGGCGCGTCGAATGTCCGGATTCGGGAAGGGCAGGGGAGCCCTTCAGCCAGCCGGCGCTTTTCTAGTCGAGGGCACGCTACCTCAGCTGCGCTCGCGAAGGCCTGTCGCGTCCAGGATCACGGAGGCGGAAATGAATTTTCCGCACTGCACTCCGAACGGATAGTCGGCCTTCGGCCTGAACTCCAGGGTATGCACGGGCAACGGTGCCCCGTCAGCCGCGTGGCCGGAGGACGTCACCGTCATCAATGCTTCCGTCAGGGTGTCCAGCATGAGCATCCCCACCTTGGTCCCGTCCGGCGAGGCAGTGGCTGAACAGACGCCTTCCGGAGTGCAGCCCTGGTCGATAGAGGTGCTGCCAGGCTGGAGTTCGACGTCGGCCTCCTTGCAGCTGCCATCCTGGCAGGCTTTCACATGGAGGGCGCCGACGTGGCGTGCGTAGTCCGCGGTGACCGTAACCGAGACCACCGTGGCCTGGGCTATTGCCGGGCACGCAACTGCGCCGGGTCCGCAGCCGGAGGCGAGCCCCGCCGTCGTCACCAAAGCCAAAAGCAGTCCCTGCCTGCGCATACTTCAGGGTAGGACGGCGCGGGGCCGGGTGGGCCCGGAGGCGGCAAGTGGTACCGCCATTGTTATGGCCCGGATGCTGCTGACACCCAAAAGGAGACTGAGGAAGGCGTCAGTCGAGCGGGAAGATGCCGATGAACCAGAACAGTGCCAGTGCAAAGACGGCGAAGAACGGGATAAGGCAGCCGAGCGTGGTCCGGGGCGCCGAGGAGACCTGCAAGGATTCATGCGGATCGTCCGGGTTGTAGGCCACTTCGATAAGGGATCCGGGCACGGGCTCCGCCGCCCGGGAAATCTCTGACTTGCCCATGTACAGCGTGCCGGAGGAATCGCTGAACTGGTAGGTGGGGAAGAACCGCCGGCTGCGGCTTGAGCCGCCCCCGCCGCTGGTCCAGCCGGGAACGCTGCCGGTAACAGTTGCCTGGGCCTTGGGCCAGCGTGCCATCAGCTGCTCCTGTCGCCGGGTTTTCCGTGCGGCGTGGACCATGGCAAAGGCAGCTGCGGCAACGAAGAGCGCCCACACAACGTACAAGATGATTCGCAAGGCATCCCCCGGTTCCGGTCACCAGAAAGTATGCCATCCCGTGCATAGTTCGGCCGAGCGCCGCCGGCGGGGGTCAGGCTGGCAGGCGGTATCCGCCGTCATGCAGTTCAGCCAGCCCGTCCGCCAGCAGCCCTGCCAGTGACCGCTCCAGCTGTTCCGGGGGAGGGTTCAGCCGGTGCAGCGCCGCCAGCGGCACGCCGATACCGTCCGGTACGTAGCCCAGGTCCGCCGGGGCATGGTGGAACATCTCCGCCGGCACGGGCGCACCGGCCAGGCGCAGCACCGCCACCACGGCTCCCCGGACCTGGCGGTCGGTGCCGTGCCATGCCTGGCCCTTGGGAACGTACGACGGCGGGGGCTCGCCGGCCGCGAGCCAGGCACAGGAGTCCTTCACCGGGCACGCCGGACATTTGGGCACCCGGGCAGTGCAGACCAGGGCGCCCAGTTCCATGACTGCCGCGTTCCAGCGCACGGACGCGGCGTCGTCGTCCGGCAGGAGCGAGGCGGCCAGGCGCATCTCCGCAGCGGTCAGGGTGGGGGCAGGCAGCGCGGACCCCGTCACCAGGCGTGCGTGTACCCGGCGGATGTTGGTGTCCACCACGGTTTCGCGGCGGCCGTAGGCGAAAGCCGCGACGGCGGCGGCCGTGTAGCTTCCCACCCCGGGGAGTGCGAGCAGTTCCGGGTAGGTCTCCGGGACCTTGCCGGCATGCTCCCGGACTATTGCCGCGGCGGCGGCGTGCAGCCGCAGTGCACGGCGGGGATATCCGAGCCTGCCCCACGCTCGTACGGCTTCGCCGGCCGGTTCGCCCGCCAGTCCGGCGGGAGTGGGCCAGCGTTCAAGCCACTCGTGCCAGACAGGCAAAACCCGCACCACCGGCGTTTGCTGCAGCATGATCTCGCTGACCAGGACGCCCCAGGGGGAGCAGGAGGGGTTGCGCCAGGGAAGGTCGCGTGCGGTTTCGGCGAACCAGTCGGTAATGCTGGCGTGAAGCTGCTGGAGTCCGCCCGCGGTGCCTGGCACGGCGTCGGGGGCTGCTGGAGCGGAAGTCTTGGTGTCGATTCCAACACTGTAGTGGATGCGTTTTGCAGGCCGGAAACCGGATGTGACCGACTGCGTTGGCTGCCCGGCGGCGTGGTGGCGGGGCAGAACCCGGGCGGTTCCCTAGCCTAGAAGTATGGGCAAGCAGGGCACTTCATCAGCACGCGGCAAGGCATCGGCATCCGGATCCAGCAGCGTCCGGAAGCCCAGCCCTGCCGTGTACCGCCGGCGGCGGCTGATGGTTGGCGGTGCGCTGCTGATGGTCCTGGCTCTCGTCGTGGGCGGGTTGGCTTTGGCCGGGGCCTTCGGCGGGGCTTCCGAGCAGGCCTCGTCCACGGATCCGGCAAGCGGTTCCGCTTCCGCCGCTCCCTCCGCCTCGCCGTCCACGTCTGCGTCAGCCTCTGCCGCCCCCACGCCGACCGCCTCCGCAACGTTAACGTGCAACCAGAACCTCGTAACGGTCTCCGCGTCCACGGACAAGGCCGCCTACGGGCCCGACGAAAACCCGCTGCTGACCCTGAAGGTGACGAACGGGGGAGAGGTGCCGTGCCAGGTGAACATCGGAACCTCGCAGATGGAGTTCCTGGTGACCAGCGGCCCGGACAGGGTCTTCTCTTCCAGGGACTGCCAGGCGGCCAGCGAGGACCTGGTGAAGGTGATCGCTCCGGGAGCCAGCGAAACCGCCAACTTCCCATGGCCCCGGAACCGGAGCGTTGAGGGGTGCCAGGCGGTGGACGCCAAGCCCGGTGCCGGCGGGGCGTACTACATCTTCACCGCCAAGCTGGGTTCCAAGGCAAGCCCGAAAGCCGTCTTCCAGCTGAACTGACTTTCCGTGGGGTCTTTACAGGAACCGGTCCAGCAGGCTGGCCTCTGCCATCCGGCTGAGGCCCTCGCGGACCGTGCGTGCGCGCTGGTCGCCGATGCCGTCAACGGTCATGAGGTCGTCAATGGTGGCCGCCATCAGGAACTGCAGCCCGCCGAAGTGGTCCACCAGGCGGTCGGCAACAGCCTTGGGAACCGCCTTCAGGCCGGACAACAGCCGGTAGCCGCGGGGCTGGACCACGGCGTCGAGGTTCGCCTCCCCGCCGGCGAACCCCACGATGCCCGAAATCTTGCCGAGGTCAATCAGTTCGGTGGGACCGAGATTAACCAGCGCGCTGACGGCCTTTTCGATGTCCTCGGGCGAGGCGTCCGGGCTGGCGTAGTCGCGGATGATGACGTCGCTGCCCGGGCCCCGGCCCACTGTCAGTTCATCGAGCTGGAGTGACAGGAGCCGGCCGTCTTCGCCCAGCTCCAGGACGTACTGGGAGATTTCTTCAGAGATCCGGCGGACCATTTCCTGCCGCTGCAGGGTGACCGCCACGTCCCTGACAGTTACCATCGCCTCAATCTCGAGAGCCGACAGCGAACTGGTCACCTGGTCAAGGCGGGACCGGTAGCGTTCAAGGGTTGCAAGGGCCTGGTTGGCGCGGGCCAGGACCTTCTCCGAGCCCTCGAGCACATGCCGCAGGCCGTTCACGTACAGCGCGATGATCTGCATGGACTGGCTGACGGAGATGACCGGAACTCCGGTCTGGATGGCAACACGTTCGGCGGTGCGGTGACGGGTGCCGGACTCCTGGGTCTCAATGCTGGAATCGGGCACCAGCTGGACGGCCGCACGCAGGATGTTCCCGGCGTCCCGGTCGCAGATGATGGCGCCGTCCATCTTAGCGAGCTCACGGAGCCGGGTGGGGGAAAACTCGATGCCAATATCGAATCCGCCGGAGCAAATGGAGTCGACCGTCCGGTCCGAGCCCAGGACGATCAGCGCCCCGGTCCGGCCGCGGAGGATGCGCTCCAGTCCGTCACGAAGGGGAGTTCCGGGTGCCACTCTGCCCAGAGTCGCCCTAAGTGATTCCTCGGGGCTCCGCGCCATAGATATTCCCTTCAAAGGTGCGGACCGCCGCCCGCAAGATGCCGGCTTTTCACACTTGCCGGCAGGATAAAAAGTGCTCATTTTCCCGCAAGCTCAATGATAGGGGCAAGAAACTCCAACTTCCGCACGGGCAAGCCCCAAAGTGCCCCATTAGGGGGTTCCTGAAAGTACCGCCGAACCGGCCTGTCCTGCAGCCCTGAGTGGGCCACTTTGCCGCTGGTCAGCCCGGGACCCGGGGAAGCGCCTGGCCGCCAGGTCCCAGGGAAGTGATGGTCCTGGTGGTGCTGTCCCAGTGCCTGGCGGCGGTGCACTGGGCCTCCATGCGCAGCTCAAGCAGGTCCAGCGCCGTCGCTACGAGATGCCCGGGAACCCGGCGGGCGAGGGTGACATGCGGCGTCCAGGCATCTGGCCGGGTGAGCGGCAGTGCGCCTGCCGCCCGATCATGGAGGGCCCGGTGCAGGTCAAGGAGTGCCGTCGTTACCACAACCGAGCGGGCAAGGACATACCTGCCGGCCCCCGAAGCGAAAACCTGGACTCCGGAGAACCCGATGCCCAGCGGCAGTCCCTGCCAGAGGTCATCGGCGTTGTCCGGCACCGTCAGGTCCTGGCCGGCGGCAAGGGTGATATGCGGGCTGTTGCTGGCGGACGTATGGCCCGCCTGGCTGGGAACGCCGGCAGCGGCGAGCCTTGCCCAGTCGGCCCTGATGAGGGAATCGGAAGAGGCGTCCAGGACCAGCTCGATGCTGCGCATGAACACATCATGCCGTTACCGCAGCTTCATCCGGGAAAGGGCTGGCGTGCGCGCTCCCGGAGCATGCGCTCCAGATCCCTGCTGACGGCGGCCAGCGACGCCGCCCGCAGCGCCTTCAGCTCCACCGCCGTCTGGGTGCCGCGGCCCGCCGCGCCTGCATTGCGGTCCTGGTCCCGCGCGGAGTCCGGACCGGTAGTGATGGGATCGAAAAACACCTTGCCCTGCGTCGTCATGGTGCCAACCTAACCACCTGCCGTTTCCCGGTTTTGAACGGTTGGTTTCACGGGCGTTAAGCGGGCACGGAGCCGGTTTGCGGTGCTGCGATAAACTTGTACCTTGGCTGTCCGCCGGCCCGCCTACCGGCCCCGCGGCCCGCCGTTCCGTTAAGTGCAGTGCCTGGAGCGCAGTGCTTCGAAAGGCGCCGCCAGCGCCTGGGCAATCCCAACCGCAGCGAAAGTAGCACCGTGTCCCAAGATGTCCTGACCCCCGCCCGGATCTCCGCGATTCACAAAGAGGCCGGCCGCCGCAGGACCTTTGCTGTCATCTCGCACCCCGACGCCGGCAAGTCCACGCTCACGGAAGCGCTCGCCCTGCACGCCAAGGTCATCGGGACCGCCGGCGCCTCCAGCGGCAAGGCGAACCGCAAGGAAACGGTCTCCGACTGGATGCAGATGGAAAAGGACCGCGGCATCTCCATCAGTTCCGCCGCCCTGCAGTTTTCCTACCGGGACACGGTCATCAACCTGCTGGACACCCCCGGCCACGCCGACTTCTCGGAGGACACCTACCGCGTGCTCGCCGCCGTCGACTGCGCCGTGATGCTGGTGGACGCAGCCAAGGGCCTGGAAACCCAGACTATGAAGCTGTTCGAAGTCTGCAAGCAGCGCAACCTGCCCATCATCACGGTCATCAACAAGTGGGACAGGCCCGGCCTGGATGCGCTGGCCCTGATGGACGAAATCACCGAACGCACCGGCCTGCAGCCCATGCCACTGACCTGGGCCGTCGGCATCTCTGGCGACTTCCGCGGTGTCTGGGACCTCCGCAACGACCGCTTCGCCCGCTTCCAGCGCAACAACGCCGGCGCGCAGATCGCCATCACCGAATACTTCACCCCGGAGGAAGCCGCGGAAAGCCAGGGCAGCAACTGGTCCGACGCCGTGGACGAGGCCGGCCTGGTGATCGAATCGAACCTGGAATTCGACGTCGACGCCTTCCACGCCGGCAAGGCAACCCCCATCCTGTTCAGCTCCGCCGCCCTCAACTTCGGCGTCAAGGAGCTGCTGGACGCACTGGTGGACTTCGCCCCGCCGGCGGCGCCGCGCCCCGATGTGGACGGCCGCCCCCGCCCCGTCGAATCGCCGTTCTCCGGGTTTGTGTTCAAGGTGCAGGCCGGCATGAACAAGGCCCACCGCGACCACGTTGCCTTCATCCGCGTCTGCTCCGGTGTCTTCGAGCGCGGCATGGTGGTCACCCAGACCCGCACCGGCAAGTCCTTTGCCACCAAGTACGCCCAGCAGGTGTTCGGGCGGGAACGCGAAGTCATTGACGAGGCGTACCCGGGCGACGTGGTGGGACTGGTCAACGCTTCATCCCTGCGCGTTGGCGACAGTCTTTTCCTCGAGGAGCCGGTGGAGTATCCGGCCATCCCGCTGTTCGCCCCGGAACACTTCCAGGTGGCGCGTTCGAAGGACCCCAGCAAGTTCAAGCAGTTCCGCCGCGGCATCGAGCAGCTCGAGCACGAGGGCGTCATCCAGGTGCTCCGTTCCGACGTCCGTGGCGACCAGGCGCCGGTGCTTGCCGCCGTCGGACCCATGCAGTTCGAGGTGGTGGAGGACCGCATGGCGCACGACTTCAGCGCCCCCATGCGCCTGGAACGCCTGCCCTACTCGCTGGCCAGGATTTCGACGGCGGAGGCCATGCCCGCGCTGGCCAACGTGCCGGGCGCCGAGGTGCTGCTGCGGTCCGACGGCGAATACCTCGCCCTGTTCAACGACGTCTGGGCGCTGCGGCGGATCGAAAAGAACCACCCGGACCTCACCCTGGTGCCTATCGGCACGCACAACCCCGCGAAGTAAGGCACCATGACACTGAATCCATCACCTGTCCGCGCCGTGGTGACCGGCGCCGGTACCGTCAACCCGCTCGGCTCCTCGGTTGCCGAAACCTGGGCCGCCCTGGTGGCCGGAAAATCGGGCATTGCCCCGCTGGATGCAGAGTGGGCGGAGCAGCTTCCGGTGAAGATCGCCGGCCAGGCCCCAGCTGACCTTTCCGGCCACCTCAGCACCCGCGAGATCAAGCGGATGGACCGTTGCGGCCAGCTGGCGCTCATCGCAGCGCGCGAAGCATGGGCCCAGGCCGGCGCCCCTGAGGTGGACTCCGAACGCTTTGCCGTGGTGATCGGCTCCGCTTACGGCGGCCTGGGGTCCACTCTTGAACAGGACCGGACCCTGGCCGAGTCCGGCCCCCGCAAGGTGTCGCCCCACACACTGACCCGGCTCATGGTGAACGGCCCGGCCGCCTGGGTGTCCATCGACCTCGGCGCCCGCGGCGGCGCCCGCACGCCGGTCAGCGCCTGTGCCTCCGGGGCTGAGGCGATTGTGCAGGCGGCGGAGATGATCCGCTCCGGTGCGGCCGACGTCGTGATTGCCGGCGGCGTGGACGCGTCCGTCAACGACCTCGTGATTACCGGTTTTTCGCAGATCCGCGCTTTGTCCACCCGCTCCGATGAGCCGCAGCGCGCCTCCCGCCCGTTCGACGGCGGCCGGGACGGTTTTGTGCTGGCCGAGGGCGCCGGTGTGGTGGTGCTGGAGAGCGAGGACCACGCGCGAGCCCGCGGAGCGGCGGTGCTGGGTGCGGTGGCAGGTGGAGCCGTTACCTCCGACGCCAACGACATTGTGGCAGCGGACCCTGCCATGCAGCGGCGCGTGATGCAGAAGGCCCTGGAATCGGCCGGAATGCAGCCCGCGGACATCGGCTTCGTCCACGCCCACGCAACATCCACCCCCGTGGGGGACCGGCTGGAAGGCCAGGCCATCAACGCGATCTTTGGCGCGGACGTGCCGGTGACCTCCACCAAGGGGCACACCGGCCACCTGTTGGGCGGCGCCGGCGCGCTGGCCGCCGTCGTGGTCCTGGAGGCGCTGCGCACGGGCCAGCTTCCGGGGACCCTCAACGTCGAAGAGCTGGACCCGGAAGTGGACCTTAACGTCGTCACCGAAGACGTCCACACTCTCCGGGCAGGATATTCCCCGGCCGGGCTGGTGAACGCCTTCGGTTTTGGCGGGCACAGCGTCGCCCTGGTCATCACCGGCCGGTAGGCGCCGGAAACCCCCGCTGGAAATGCTGGAGCGGTGCCGGAACGCCGTATCGCTACAGCGCTCCGGCACCGCTCAGGCAATCCGGATGTAAAGGGGCGTCAGGCCCGGCTGGGAACCGGAGCCGCCAGCACGGGCTCCTCGTCCGGGGCAACCTCCCGGCCGTCAGTGCGCCTTTCCTTGAGGAAGTAGACCAGGCCGGCGGCGATGGTGGATGCGGCGGCCAGGGCGAACAGGCCGGGGATGACGCTGCCGGTCTGTTCCTTGATGATGCCGAAGCCGAAGGGGGCAACGAAGCCGCCCAGGTTGCCCAGCGAGTTGATGATGGCGATCGCGGGGGCGAGCACCAGCGGGTGCAGCCCGGACTGCGGGATGGTCCAGAACAGGGGCGAAGCGCTCTTGAAGCCCATGGCCGCGACGGCGAGGAACACCAGGGCCATGACCGGCGAAGCGACGGCGGCCGCGAAGGTGCCAACGGCCGCCACCAGGAGCGCCACCACCAGCAGAGGACGCTTGGACTTTGCCTTGTCCTGCAGCTTGGCGGCAAAATACATGGCAAACACGGCGCAGACCCACGGGATGGAGGAAAGGAATCCGACGGTGAGGTCCGTGGTCCCGGGAATCTGCTTGATGATGCTGGGAAGCCAGAAGGTGTTGGCGTAGATGGAAAGCTGCACCGAGAAGTAGATGCCGCACAGCAGCAGGATCTGTGGGTTCAGGAGCATCTTCCAGCGGTTGACTTTGCCCGCGCCGGCCTGGGAGTGCTGTGCATCCTCAGCGGCGATTGCCTCTGACAGTGCATCCTTCTCGGCTGCGGACAGCCACTTGGCGTCCTTGATTTTGGCATCCAGGACAAAGAACACTGCGAAGCCCACCACGACGGACAGAGCGCCTTCGAAGCCGAAAAGCCACTGCCAGCCCCGCAGGCCAAGAGCCCCGTGGAGGCTCAGCAGCATCCCGGCAATGGGGCCCGAAATTGCCGCGGCGATGGAGGACCCGGCGATGAAGATGGCCGTGGCCTTGCCGCGCTGGCCGGCCGGGACCCAGCGGGCGAAGTAGAAGATGACGGCGGGGAAGAACCCGGCCTCGGCGGCGCCCAGCAGGAAGCGCAGGACGTAGAACATGGTTTCGTTCTGCACGAAAGCCATGAGGAAAGAAACAGTGCCCCAGCTGATCATGATCCGGGTTAGCCACACTTTGGCGCCGTACTTTTCCATCATGACGTTGCTGGGGAGTTCGAAGATGGCATAGGCGATGAAGAACAGCCCGGCGCCGAAGCCGTAGGCGGCAGCGCCGATTCCAACATCAGCCTGGAGGTGGTCCTGGGCGTAGCCGATGTTGGATCGGTTCAGCTGGTTGCAGACCAGCATGACCAGCATGATGGGCAGCACGCGCTTGAAGAATTTTTTCGTGGCCGAGGCCACGTCCGTGACGGCATTGTCCACAGACATCATCGAATGTTTCCTTTGGGGGTTGGGTAGCGCAGGGCGGCTGCGGGGCGATGGGATGTGGGGCCCGCCACAGCGACTCCACTACTTTAGGTTGCCGATGTGATGCGCGTCCAACACGCAATCCGCATCGCTTCATGCCCTGTCGGCATGGTCACGCCGGAAGAGGCGACACCGGGACGCCCCTCCCGCGGCGGCGCGGGAGGGAAGCGCCAAGTGCGGGTCAGTCTGTTTCTGGTCCCTGGCAAAAGTGGCACTCGTCATCGCAGTCGGCGCCCACGGGTGCCGGGTTGTTGCCGGCGAGGGGACGCGGCTGTGCGGGAAGAGCAGACGCGCTTGCATGTGTGTGTTCGAGGAGGGCCGTTTGGGCATTCATGGGGGCTCCAAGGTGGAATTCCGCACGGCCGGCCTCTGTTGCGGGGAGGTTCCGGCCGTGCGGAAGTTGGTGCCGGCGTACTGCCGGGAAGGGCGCAGTGGATTGCGGCTTACCTGACCAGGCAGGGCCGCTTCGGGTCGAAGGACCAGCCTTCGATGTAGTACTGCATGCCGATGCTGTCATCGCGGGCGTCCAGGCCGTGCTCAAGGTACAGCTGGTGCGCCTTGTCCAGGGCATCCCGGTCCAGCTCAATGCCCAGCCCCGGGGCGTCAGGCACCTCGATGGCGCCGCCCTTGATCTGCAGCGGTTCCCTGGTGAGGCCCTGTCCGTCCTGCCAGATCCAGTGCGTGTCCAGCGCGGTGATTTCGCCCGGGGCAGCAGCGCCGGTGTGCGTGAACATGGCCAGCGAGATGTCGAAGTGGTTGTTCGAGTGCGAGCCCCAGGTGAGTCCGAACTCGTTGCACAGCTGTGCCACCCGGACCGAGCCATGCATGGTCCAGAAGTGCGGGTCCGCCAGCGGGATGTCCACGGCGTTGCTGCGGATGGCATGGGACATTTCCCGCCAGTCGGTGGCGATCATGTTGGTGGCCGTCTTCAGGCCCGTGGCCCGGCGGAACTCCGCCATCACCTCGCGGCCGGAGAACCGGCCTTCGGCGCCGCAGGGGTCCTCGGCGTAGGCCACGACGCCCTGCATGCGCTTGCCCAGGCGGATGGCGTCCTCGAGGAGCCAGCCGCCGTTCGGGTCCAGGGTGACCCGGGCCTCCGGAAAGCGCTTTGCGAGGGCCGTGACCACGTCCACTTCTTCGTCGCCGGACAGCACGCCGCCCTTGAGCTTGAAGTCACTGAAGCCGTAACGCTCCTGCGCGGCCTCGGCCAGGGCGACGACGGCGTCCGGAGTCATGGCCTCCTGGCGGCGGAGCTTTTCCCACCGGTCGGCGGGCGCGTCCTCCACCAGGTAGGGCAGGTCCGTGCGCGCGTGGTCGCCAACGAAGAACAGGTAGCCGAGCATCGGCACGGACGTGCGCTGCTGGCCGTCGCCAAGCAGTTCCGCCACCGGTACGCCGAGGTACTGGCCGTGCAGGTCCAGCAGGGCTGATTCGACGGCGGTGACGGCGTGGACCGTGGTGCGCAGGTCGAAGGTCTGCAGGCCGCGCCCGCCGGCGTCCCGGTCTGCGAACTCAGCCGCCACCTCGCGCAGGAGCGAGCGGTAGCGTGCAACCGGCTTCCCGTTGATGAGGGCACCGGCTTCCTCGATGGTGGTGCGGATTTTCTCGCCGCCGGGAACCTCGCCCAGGCCGGTGCGCCCGTCCGAATCGGTGATGATCACAACGTTGCGCGTGAAGAAGGGGCCGTGCGCGCCGCTGAGGTTCATCAGCATGCTGTCGTAGCCGGCAACCGGTACTACCTCGACTCCGGCGATGGTGGGCTGGCGGCTCATGCGCTGACCTCTGCTTTCTCTGCGGCGGGAACCACGTCGCCGTTGATGCGGCGGTTGAGGTGCCAGGGGTTGGCGTCCAGGAGGGCTTCGGGGAGCAGTTCCTGGGGGATGTTCTGGTAGGCGACCGGGCGGAGGAACCGGTTGATGGCGAGGGTGCCCACGGAGGTGGTGCGGGTGTCGGAGGTGGCGGGAAACGGGCCGCCATGGACCATCGCGTGGCCTACCTCGACGCCGGTGGGCCAGCCGTTGACGATGATGCGGCCCACCTTCTGTTCCAGGACGGGGATCAGGGGTGCCGCCATCGGGTAGTCCGCTTCGGTAAGGTGCAGGGATGCGGTGAGCTGGCCCTCGATGCGGCCGGCGGCCTGCAGCAGGTCCTGGACGTTCTTGTACCGGATGACCAAGGACGCGGCGCCGAAGATTTCCTCATGCAGGACGTGGTTGCTGATGAACTGGTCCACGCCGGTGCCGAAGATGGCGGGTGCGGGGGCGTTCTGCGTCGGGCCAGGGGTGCCCTGGCCAAGGAGTTCGACGCCGTCGGCCTTGCCAAGCGCTTCGGTTCCGGCGTTCCAGGACCCCGCGATGCCCTCGGTAAGCATGGTCTGTCCGGCGCAGGCTGCTACGGCGCGTGCGACGGCGGCGGCGAGTTTGTCGCCTGCCTCGCCTTCGGGGGCGAACAGCAGGCCGGGGGAGGTGCAGAGCTGGCCGGAGCTGCCGGTGACGGCGGTGACGTAGGCGGCAGCGAGGGCGTCGACGTCACCTGCGAGGGCGCCGTCGAACACGAAGACCGGGTTCAGGGAGGACATCTCGGCGTAGACCGGAATGGGCTCGGGCCGGGCGGCGGCGGTCTTCATGAGCGCGACGCCGGCAGCCTGGGAGCCGGTAAACCCGACGGCCTTAATGGCGGGATCGGCAACGAGGGCCTGGCCGATGCTGGCGCCGGGGCCGTAGATCAGGGAGAACACGCCCGGGTGCAGGCCGAAGTCCTTGACGGCCTTCGTGACTGCCTGGCCGACAAGTTCGCTGGTGCCGGGGTGGGCGTTGTGCGCTTTGAAGACCACGGGGCAGCCTGCGGCCAGGGCCGACGCAGTGTCGCCGCCGGCGGTGGAGAAGGCCAACGGGAAGTTGCTGGCGCCGAAGACGGCGACCGGACCGAGCGGGATCTGGCGCTGGCGGATATCCGGACGGGGGAGAGGGGTGCGGGCCGGGATGGCGGGGTCGATGCGGACGCCGCGGAAGTCGCCCTGGCGGACGACGTTCGCGAACAGGCGCAGCTGGCCGGTAGTGCGGGCGCGTTCGCCCTGGAGCCGGGCCGCGGGCAGCCCGGTTTCATGGCCGGCGCGGATGATCAGTTCGTCGCCGATGGCTTCGATGTTGTCAGCGATGGCGTCCAGGAACGCGGCGTGCGTTTCCGGGTCAAGGGTGCTGAAGGACGGGTAGGCCTCCTTCGCGGCGGTGGTGGCGGACTTGAGCTGCTCTTCGGTCAACAGCGTGTAAGCAGGCTCCAGCGCCTCGTTGGTGGCGGGGTTGAAGCCGAAGGTTGTCTTGCCGTCGCCGACGACGGTCTGTCCGGCGATCAGGGAGTGTCCGGTGAGGGTCACGTGGGTTCCTCCTGTGTAGCGGTGTGGCAGGGACGGTCAGGAAACGCGGGCGATGAGGTCTTTGAGGTCTGCCAGGTCCTTCTCGGCCATGTTCTGCAGCGGGGGACGGACGGGGCCTGCGGACCGGCCGATGGCGTCCAGGCCGCCCTTGACGATGGAGACGGCGTAGCCCTTCACACGGTCACGGATGTCCAGGTAGGGGATCACGAAGTCGTTGAGCTTCTGGTTGACGGCCGCACGGTCGTTGTTGCGGACATCCTGGTAAAAGTCCAGTGCGAACTGCGGGACGAAGTTGTACATGGCGCTGGAGTAGGTGCTCATGCCCAACTGCAGCAGCGGAAGGGCGAAGGTCTCTGCGGTGGGAAGGCCGCCGAGGTAGAACAGCCGGTCGCCGAGCTTGGCGTAGACGCGGGCGTCGTGTTCCAAGTCACCCACGCCGTCCTTGAAGCCGATCAGGTTCTCGTGGCGGTCCGCCAGGGTGGCCACGGTGGTGTCCTTGTAGATGGCGTTGGCGCGGTTGTAGATGATGACGCCAAGGGAGGTGGAGCTGCAGACGGCGCTGACGTGGTCGATGAGTCCGCCCTGGTCCGCTTCGGTCAGGTATGGCGGGAGCAGCAGAATGCCTTCGGCGCCCGCAGCTTCGGCAGCCTGGGCGTTCTCGATAGCCTGGGCGGTGGAGCCGCCTGCGGAGGCCAGCACGGGAACCTGTCCGCCCACCTCGTCGACGGCGGCACGGACCACGCGGGCGGATTCCGCCGGGGTCAGGGAGAACCCTTCGCCAGTGCCGCCTGCTGCGAAGAGGCCCGCAACGGGGAAGCTGGCCTGCCAGGCGAGGTGCTTGCGGTAGTTCTCCTCATCGAACTGCAGTGCGGCGTCAAAGGACGTTACCGGGAACGACAGCAGGCCGTCTTTCAGGGTGTTTGCCAGTTCCTGGGGGGTGTACTTTGCCACGATCTTGTCCTCTGGTTCGAGCGCCTTTTGGCCGCTGGTAATGAATTCCTGTTCAGGTTAGGCAGAGGATGTAATGCCTGTCTAAGTGCACTTTTGAATGCATTGATACCTTCAGCGCATTACGGCTGATTCTTCGGTGCTCACTCCATCGCAAACTCGAAGTCCCGCAAGAGGCGGGAGAGTGCTGGGTTGGTGATCCTGCGGTTCCAGATGGCGTGCAGTTCCACCTGCCCGCCCTGGTTGTCTGGCAACCGCAGGAACTCCACGCCTTTGATCCCCAGCAGGGTGGCGGAATGCGGCACGAAAGCGACGCCGCGTTTGGCTGCAACCAGGGAGACCATGGTCAGCACCTGGCTCACCGTGTGGACCACGTTGGCGTGGTGAATGGGAAAGGTCCTCACCACGAGGTCGTAGAAGTAGCGGGCCTGGATGGGGGAATGCATGATAAGCGGCTCGTCCTTGAAGTCCTCAGCCGTAATCTCCCGCGCCAGAAGCGTCAGGGGGTGTCCGGCGGGAACCGCAAGGACCAGCGACTCCTGGTACAACAGGTGGGAGTCGAACGTTTCCCGGTCGAATGGCGGCCGGGCGAGTCCGAGATCCAGTTCCCCGGACATCAGCCGGCTGATCTGCTCCCCGGTGACGAGCTCCTGCAAATCCACATCCACGTCCGGGATGACGGCCGCAATCTCTTCCAGCATCGGGCCAAGGATACTGAAGCCGCTGGCAGCGGTGAATCCGATGCGCAGGACGCCCGACCTTCCCGAAGCTATCCGGCGCGCCGAGACCGGGGCGCGTTCGGCCAGCGCCATGAGGCGGCGGGCTTCCTCAAGGAAGGTCTTGCCTGCGTTCGTCAGTTCGACTTTCCGGTTGTCCCGCTCCAGTAGTTCAGCCCCGATGATCTTTTCCAGCTTTTGGATCTGCCGGCTGAGCGGGGGCTGTGTCATGTTGAGGCGTTCGGCCGCCCGGCCGAAATGCAATTCCTCAGCAACAGCGATGAACCCTGCCAGTTGGTCGAATGTGAACATGATGCCTTCCCGGTATCACTTGATGCAGTTTTGGGCTTAGACAGGCATCATAACTCCTCCCTACACTCGACAAAGCGAACGGGGTGACCCGGTTCACAGATTGTCCGGACCCCGCCCGGAGACTTATCGAGGAGTTCCAATGAAGCACTTCCCCACACGCCGCGCCGTCCTCGGTGCGGCATCAGCCATCACCCTCCTGGCCATGACCGCCTGCGGCAACGTCGCCGGCGGCAGTGCCGCCAACACGTCGAAATACCCCAGCGGCCCCGTGACACTCACGGTCGGCCAGGCTGCGGGCGGCAGCACCGACCTCATCGCCCGGGCCCTTGCCGAAGGAGCCACCAAGACCCTCGGCGCCCCGATGCCCGTCGTGAACAAGCCCGGTGCCAACGGCGCCCTGGCCACCAAGGAAGTCGCAGGGAAGCCCGCCGACGGCCAGGAACTCGTCCTGCTGACAGCCTCCCTGGCTACCATCACCCCCCTTGCCGTTAGCGCGGACGAGGCCGTCAACATCGACGATCTGGATGTCATCGCCGGGCTTTCACAGGACGACTACGTGCTCGTCGCCAGCACGGACTCCGGCTTCAAGAGCTTCAAGGACGTCACCGACGCCGGGCGCAACGTCACGTTCGGCACCACCGGCGTCGGCACGGGCAGCCAGCTGGCCCAGACCGTTCTCTTCAAGCAGGCCAACGTCCAGGGCACCGACGTCCCGTTCGACAGCGGCAAGCCTGCCTTGACCGCCGTCATGGGCAACCAGGTTGAGCTGGCGACCATCCAGCTCGGCGAGGCAATGCCCCAGATCGAAGCAGGCAAGGTTTCACCGCTGCTCGTCTTCTCGGAAGGGCGCAACAGCTTCCTTCCCGATGTTCCCTCCGCAAAGGAAGCCGGATACGACGTTCCCGTGGCCCAATACCGGGCAGTGGCAGCGCCTAAGGGTACCCCGCAGGACGTGAAGGACAAGCTGCTCGCCGCGTTCCAGGAAACCTTCAAGTCGGACGCCTACAAGGAGTTCAACGAGAAGAACATGCTGACCCCCAAGGAAATTTCCGGTGAAGAAGTTGTCACCGAGTGGAAGGGCTATGCAGCGAAGTACAAGGAACTGGTGGAGAAGTACGACATCAGCCTGAACGGAAACAAGTAACAGCAATGGAGACCACTCCAGCAGTGTCCGCCGGACGGGACGGCAGCTCAGCTGTCCCGTCCGGCGGGGACGCCCGCAATGACCTGCCCGAAGCCCTGACCCCGGAGCAACTGGCCGCCCAGTGGGAGGCGGAAAAGCCCCCTGCGGCAGGCGCCCTCGCCAACGCCGGCTCATCCCTGGTGGTGCTCGGCGTCGGAACCGGTGCGCTCGTCCTGTCGGTAGCCATGGGCCTGGGCACCCCGTCAAGCCCGCAACCGGGCCTTTGGCCGTTCATGATCAGCTGCGTCATGGTGGCGCTGGGGCTTTTCCAGCTGATCCTGGGCCGGCACAACCGGGATGCGGAAAAGTTCACCCGGATGTCTGCCGCCCCGCTCACCGGACTGGTGACGCTCGCAGCCATGGTGGCGCTGATGCCACTTATCGGATTCGAGATCCCCGCCCTGATCCTCTGCATCATCTGGATGCGGTTCCTCGGCGGTGAGACCTGGCGGTCCACGCTCCTGGTCAGCGCGCTCGTCGTCGCAGCGTTCTACGGGATTTTCGTCCTGGCGCTCGGCACCTCCATTCCCCACCTCTTCTAGGAGACCACCATGGATTTCCTGAATCCTGTGATCAACGGATTTTCAGTCGTCCTGGAGCCGACGAACCTCCTATACTGCCTGGTCGGCGTCGTCATCGGCATGCTGATCGGCGTGCTGCCCGGATTGGGGCCGGCGGCAACCATCGCCATCCTGCTTCCGCTGACCTACGGCGTGGAACCTGTCACCGCCATCATCATGCTTGCCGGCATTTTCTACGGCGCCCAGTACGGTGGCACCATCACCTCGGTCCTGCTGCGCCTTCCCGGCGAGGCGTCCTCCGTGGTTACCGTTTTCGACGGCTACCAGATGGCCCGGCAGGGCCGTGCCGGCACTGCCCTTGGCCTCGCCGCCATCGGGTCCTTCCTAGGCGGTACGGCAGCGATCGTCGGCCTGACCTTCCTGGCCCCCCTCGTTGCCAGCTTCGCGCTGGACTTTGGCCCGCCCGAGTACTCCGCGCTGGCCTTGCTGGGCATCCTGCTGGTTGCCACCATCAGCAGCGGCGCAAAGGCCAAGGCGCTGATTGCCGCAGCCGTCGGCCTCCTGCTGGCCACGGTAGGCCGTGACATGTTCACCGGCGAAAGCCGCTTCACCTTCGGCAGCCTCCAGCTTGCCGACGGCATCGACTTCGTTCCGATCGCCATGGGCATCTTTGGCCTCGGCGAGATCCTCTACAACCTGGAGGAACGGCACCGCGCTGCCAAAGCGCCGTCGAAGGTCTCCAACGTCTGGCCCTCGAAGGGGGACCTGAAGCAGGCCTCCGGAGCAATCGGACGCGGTTCAGTGCTGGGGTTTTTCCTGGGCATCCTGCCCGGCGGCGGAGCCACCATCGCCTCCATGGCCTCCTACGCCATGGAGAAGAAGCGCGCCAAGCAGCCGGAGCGATTCGGCAAGGGCGCCCCCGAGGGTGTCGCCGGACCGGAAACCGCGAACAACGCGGCAGCGACGTCGTCGTTCATTCCGCTCCTGACCCTCGGTATTCCCGCAAACGCCACCATGGCCTTGATGTTCGGCGCACTGCTGATCCAGGGCGTCACGCCCGGTCCGCAGCTCGTAGAGCAGAACCCGGAGCTGTTCTGGGGCGTGGTGAACTCGATGTACATCGGCAACATCCTGCTCCTGATCATGAGCCTGCCGCTGGTGGGAATCTTCGTGCGGATCCTTCGGGTCAGGGCGGCCATCCTGGCTCCGATCACCGCGCTGATCACGCTGCTGGGCGCGTACACGATCAACAACAGCATGTTCGATGTCACGCTGGTGGTGTTCTTCGGGGTCGTGGGCTACCTGATGAAGAAGTTTGGCTTTGAGCCCGGACCGCTGGTCCTGGCCTTCGTTCTTGGCGAACTGCTGGAAAACTCGCTGCGGCGCTCGCTGCTCGTCTTCGGCGGTGACCCCACCGGATTCCTCACCCGCCCCATCTCGGCAACCTTGCTGATGGTCTTCGTCCTGGTGGCCGTGCTGCCGGGAATTCGGAGCCTGATCGCCAAGCGCAAGGGCACCGCGGCTTCGGCCGGCACCAACAAGATCAAGGAGAAGGTATGAGCATCATCGTTGGATTCGTTCCCACGCCGTCAGGTGAAGCAGCTCTCGCCGCAGGCATTTCCGAGGCGAAGCTCCGCAACCAGGAGCTCATCATCGTGAATTCGGCCCGCCAAGGCGCGCTCGTGGACAAGTCCGTGGCCGCTGAGGGCGTTCTGGCCGATGCCGCGAAGAGGGCAGCGGACGCGGGCGTGGCGGCGAGGGTTATCCAGCCGCCCTATCAGCACGACCTCGCCGACGAGTTCCTTGACGTTGCCAGGCAGGAGGACGCCTCGCTGATCGTCATCGGCCTGCGGCACCGCACCCAGGTGGGCAAATTCATCCTGGGCAGCCACGCGCAGCAAATCCTGATGCAGGCGGACCGGCCGGTGCTCGCTGTCAAGGCCGACGGCGGAAACTTCTAGCAGCGGGAGGACGGAAGCAGCATGTACAGGCACAATCCGGTCCGGCGGGCGGCAGCACATCCCCAGGCGCCGGTGCCCGACTGGTCAAAACTCGCCAGGGACGATTACGTGGAGGTACGCACCTCCCGCGGGGAGGTGATCGCCGGAACCATTGACATGATCGCCGCCAACCGGAGTGTCTTCTGGGTGGTCCGCAGCGAAGGTGCCGGCCGGACCATGGTGTATTCGGGCGACGACGTCTCGGTCACCAAGGTGGCCAGGCAGCGGGAGTTTGCCGCTGCCTAGCTGCGCGCGGGTGGAGGAAAAGCCGGTGTTCCCAGCAGGGGCCGCCGGCTTTTTACGTTCGACGGCGGACCTGTTCCGCAAGTGCGTCGAGGGCCGGGACCTGCCCCTTGACGAGCTTCAGCCGGGCCTCGTGCTCGGGGAACCAGCGGGCGTCGTCGATTTCAGGGTAGTGCTGGATCCGGCCGGAGCCCTTGGGCCATTCCAGCGGGAAGGTGTTGCTGGTGATGGGCCCAGGCTGGAAGTCCTGCTCAGCCGTGTACACGGTGATGATCTTGCCGGAGGGCTGCCTGAAGTCACCAAGATGGTGGTAGTCAGCGTCCGGCGCCGCGGTGCCCATCTCCTCGGCAAATTCGCGCTGGGCGGCCACCAGCGGGTCCTCATCATCCGTGTACTCGCCCTTGGGGATGGACCAGGCATGAGTGTCCTTGCGGGCCCAGAACGGCCCGCCCATGTGCGCGATCCACACCTCCAGTCCCGCGGGCCCGCCGGGAGCCCTTCTGTACAACAGGATTCCTGCGCTTCGTACCAGCATATCTCCTCCAGTGGTGCGGCCTGGTGCGGCCAAAAACGTCCCGGATCCGCCGTCCGGTGTTAACCCGCAGTTCACGGTGCTGCTTTAGGTTATTCCTTCAAGCACTCTGCTCGAAGGGGACCCGTCATGGCCAATATTGCTGAAGTGTTGGGTCGGCTGACGCCGGAAGAACTTGATGAGCTCCGCAGCCTGGGCCCGCAGGGCCATTTGCCGCGGCATCTCCGGGACGCCTTGGACCGGGCTGCGGGCGGCCCCGGTTCAGGACGGGGCTATTACGTCCCCACCGGCAACGTCAGCGCCACGGGCGGTCCGTTGCTGGCGCTGCGAAGCGACGTGTCCGGCTGGCTTTTCAATTCCCGCCGCGACGATACGGACCAGCTTCCACAGCACTAGGCGGTAGGCAGCGCCCCTCCTGTTGTCCGTGGTCAGGATGCCGCCGGCAGGGTGAATGTAACGGTGGTGCCTTTCCCGGGTTCGCTGGCAAGGGTGATGGAGCCGCCATGCCCTTCCACAATGGTCTTGCTCACCGGCAGTCCCAGGCCGGCCCCGGGGATGGCCGTTGCCCGCGACCGGGCGGAACGGAAGAACTTGGTGAAGGCCTGCTCCTGCTCGTCGGCATCCATCCCCACGCCGGAATCGGAGATGGAACAGGTGAGCTGACTGCCGCTTTTACGTGCACAAACGGTGATGCGGCCTCCGCCCGGCGAGTACTTGACCGCATTGGAGAGCAGGTTCCGGACAACCTGCCGGATCCGTCCCGGGTCAATCCGGGCCGGCAGCGGTTGTTCGACGTCAAGGTCGAGCTGGAGTCCGTTCAGGGAGGCCTTGGGAACCGACGCGCCCACCACTTCGGTCACCAGTTGCGCCAGGTCTGCCTCTTCCAGTGAAAGGTCCACCCGTCCCGACGCAACGGCTATCAGGTCGTTGACCAGGGCCAGCAGGTGCCCGGCGTTCCGGTGGACCACCAGGAGTTCCTCCCGGATGTCATCGTGGCCGGGCTCCTCCAGGACCAACTCGAGGTAGCCCAGGATTGACGTCAGCGGTGTCCGCAGCTCATGGGAAACAGTTGAAACAAAGTCGTCCTTGGCGGCCAGGGCGCGGATCAGGGTTGTCACATCCACAAACGTGACAACTGCGCCGCCGTCCTTCCCATGGTGGGCAGGGATGCCGTGGGCGCTGACGGAGTAGGCGTGCTGTTCCTGCGGGCCGCCCGCCCAGTACAGCTCGTCCCGGAACTCGTCGCCGGCGGCGGCGCGGGCAATGGGCGACGCGTCAGCAGGTACGGCAGAAGCGCGGTCCGGCAGAAGAAGTCCGTTGCCGGCATTTTTGCGGAGGGTGGCCAGCGCCGGGTCCGCCTGAAGTGCCTTGTTGGTCAGGACGGTGCAGCCGTTCCGGTCCACCACCCAGACGCCGATGCCAACGGCCCCCAGCACTGCGTCCAACAGCCGCTGCTTCCGGACGCTTTCGGCGAGTGTCACTTCCAGTACATGCTCTTTGTCCACCAGCTTTTGGCGCTGGTGGCGGATGGTCCGTGACACCACGTGTGCTGTCACCGCGACAGCGGACAGGATAAGGGGCAGGACCAGGGTGCGGATCATGGAAGCTGACGTGGGGGGTGAACCGGCGACGGCGGAAGGCACCAGAGTGCTGAGTACCGTGCCAAGGATGGCCAGGACGACCATGTACCGGCGCGGTTGGGCAGCCAGCCAGACCACTGGGAACACAAGCATCAGGCTGAGGACGTTGAACGGCGGTCCTCCCGCCTCCCGGGTGAACCCGATGGCCAGGCAGTCCAGGACCGGTATCGCTGCAAAGGCGCCGGCTGGCAGCAGCCTCCACGGCAGAACCAGACAGGCGGCGAAGAGCAATGTGTGGGCCAAAAGGGCCAGTTGGAACTGGTTGGTGGCCAAGGTTGCGGGGCTGAAAACCGCTGCGGCCACTGCCACAAGGACAACCGTCACCGTCAGGGGAAGCTGGCCCAGCACAATGCGGCTGCGGATTCCGAGGCCGTCGAACAGCCCGTCGAGATGGCCGATCACGGGCATATCCGCCGGCAGAGCCCCGGCACTGCCGGCACGGGCCGCCTCGACAGTGGATTCCACGGCTTGTTTCATTTCGGCCCCCCAAAGCAAATACAGAGACCCCCGGTCTGCATGAAGGCGCTTTTCTCAGGCTACCCGTGAACCGGGGTGCGGTGAACAAGGAACTGCTTTTGTGTCCTGGACCCCCCGCGGGCCGCCACCGCCAGGCACAGTGGAAGAGCTGGCCCGGACGGACGGGAGGGCCTATCCGATCAGGAGACTGAGTGCCTCCGTCAGATGGGATACCTCGCGCACAGAGAACCCCGCAGGCACCGGACCCGGACCTGTATGGCTGGCGGGGACCACCGCGTGGGTGAACCCCAGCCGGTGCGCCTCCTGGATGCGCTGGTTGATCCCGGGCACGGGCCGGACCTCGCCCGCGAGCCCCACCTCGCCAAACGCGATCAGGCGGACCGGCAGGGGCTTGCGTGCCTTCGCTGATGCGACGGCCAGGGCAACGGCAAGGTCGGTGGCCGGCTCGCTGAGTTTCACCCCGCCCACAGTGGCCACGTAGGAGTCGTCCTTGTGCAGCAGGGTGCCGGCGCGCTGCTGCAGCACGGCCAGCAGCATGGAAACGCGCGAACTGTCCAGCCCGCTGGTGGCCCGGCGCGGCTGCGAGGTGGGGCTTTCGGCGAGCAGCGACTGCACCTCCGCGAGCAGCGGACGGCGGCCTTCCATGGTGACCGTGATGCACGTGCCGGAGACCGGGTCCTTGGTGCGGCTGACGAAGAGCCCGCTGGGATCGGCAAGGCCTTCAATGCCGTTCTCATTCAGGTCGAAGCAGCCGACGTCGTCGGTGGGCCCGTACCGGTTCTTGACCGCGCGGAGCAGCCGCAGCCGGGAGTGCCGTTCGCCTTCGAACTGGCACACCACATCCACCAGGTGCTCCAGCAGCCGGGGCCCGGCGATGGAACCGTCCTTGGTCACGTGGCCCACCAGCAGTGTGGTCATGTTGCGGCGCTTGGCGGCGGCGATAATGGACGCCGCAACTTCCCGGACCTGGGACACTCCGCCCGCGCTGCCATCCACGTCCGCGCTGCTGAGGGTCTGCACCGAGTCCACGATCAGAAGCCGCGGTTCGATCTTCTCTACCTGGCCCAGTGCCTGGCCAAGGTCCGTTTCCGCGGAAAGGTACAGGGATTCCGCGACGGCGTCGATCCGTTCGGCGCGAAGCTTCACCTGCGCAGCGGATTCCTCGCCGGTGACATAGAGGACGTCCTGGGCTGTCCGGGCGAACTTGGCCGCGACGTCGAGCAACAGGGTTGATTTGCCCACGCCGGGTTCGCCGGCCAGCAGGATGACGGCGCCGGGAACCAGCCCGCCGCCCAGTACCCGGTCCAGCTCATCCATTCCGGTGGGCATGAAGGCAGCTGTGGTGGCGTCCACCTCGGCAATGGGGCGGGCCGGCTCAACAACTGTTGTGGCCGCCGTCGTACGCGCTACCGCTGTCCCGGTTTCCTCAACGGTGCCCCACGCCTGGCACTCGCCGCAGCGCCCCACCCATTTGACGGTGGTCCAGCCGCACTCAGCGCATTTGTAGCCGGGCGCCTTGGACGCCCGGGAAGTCTTTGTTGCCATGCGTTCAACCCTAAAGGCGGCCACCGACATTCCATGCGAGGCGCCGGGACGGGCCCGCATCCCTCCGGAGGAAGCGGCGGACGGACCGTCGAGAGAGCGCTCTCTTGACAGTGATCTGCGCCACCCTTACAGTTGAGGAACTTGCCAGAGAGCGCTCTCTCAGCGCTGGTAGTTCCCCCACAAAGGAGTGTTCGTGAAATTTGCACGTCGATACACCGCGCCCGTTGCAGCGGGCATTGCAGCCTTTGCCATGCTGGCCACCGGCTGCAGCAACAGTACGGAAAAGGCAGCCAGCGCAGACAACCCCGTGGAACTCACGGTGACCACTTTCGGCACGTTCGGCTACGACGATCTCTACGGTGAGTACGAGGCAGCCAACCCGGGCGTGAAGATCAAAGCCACCAACATCGACCGTGGAGCCAACGCCCGCACGGACGCCTTCACCAAACTCGCCGCCGGCTCCGGCCTCAGCGACGTCGTCGCCATCGAGGAAGGCTGGCTCGGATCCATCATGGAGGTCTCGGACCAGTTCGTGGACCTGAACGAGCATGGAGCGGCGGACATCAAGGACAACTGGGTGGACTGGAAGTTCAAGCAGGGCACCGATCCGGACGGCCGCGTCATCGGGTACGGAACTGATATCGGACCCCAGGGGCTCTGCTACAACGGCAAGCTGTTCGAAGCTGCCGGCCTGCCGAAGGACCGCGAATCGGTGGCGAAGCTCTTCGGCGGTGACGATGCAACGTGGGAGACCTACTTCAAACTTGGCGAGCAGTACAAGGCAGCCACCGGCAAGGCCTGGTACGACCAGTCCGGCTTTGTGTGGAACTCCATGGTGAACCAGATGGAGGAGGGCTACTACACCAGGGACGGCGAGCTGAACATTGACGGAAACTCCGAGATGAAGGCCAAGTTCGACATGCTGGCAGCCGGAACTGCCGCCGGACTGTCCGCCAACCAGACCCAGTGGGACTGGGGCAACGGCAAGGCGTTCACTGACGGCTCCTTCGCGACCTTCGTCTGCCCCGGCTGGATGCTGGGCACCATCAAGGGCCAGTTGGAATCGGCCGGCGGCGGCACAGACAGCGGCTGGGACTTCGCGGACGTCTTCCCCGGCGGGGCATCCAACTGGGGCGGCGCTTTCCTGTCAGTCCCCAAGACCTCCGAGCACCCGGCCGAAGCTGCCAAGCTGGCAGCGTGGCTGACCGCCCCGGAGCAGCAGGTCAAGCAGTCGGCTGCGGCCAACAACTTCCCCAGCACGCTCAAGGCGCAGGAGAAGCTCGTGGCCGACGCCACCCCCAACGTGGTGTTCAACAACGCCCCCACCGGCGTAATCCTGGCAAACCGGGCCAAGGGTGTGGTGGCCCAGTTCAAGGGGCCGGATGACTCCGTAATCCAGGAGAACGTGTTCGGCCCCGCGCTGAAAATGCTCGACGCCGGCACGGCAGACGCAGGCAAGGCGTGGTCTGAAGCGCTCAACCTCCTCAACGACCTGGTCGTAAACAATTAGCAACACCCGCTGTGGGGCCTTCCGGAAGGGAGGCCCCCCGATGGAGGGCAAGAGCCCATGACAACCACCCTGAACCGGCCCGCCAGTCCGGCGGCAATGAAACTGAAACCCACGTTTAAACAGCGCCTGAACGTCTTCGACGTAAAGGCTTCCCCTTACCTCTACATCGCCCCGTTCTTTGTCCTCTTCGCCCTGGTGGGACTCTTTCCGCTGGTTTACACCTTCGTGGTGAGCCTTTACGACTGGCACCTGCTCAAGGGCCAGGGCGACTTCGTGGGGCTGCAGAACTTTGCCGAGGTCCTGCAGGATCGCTTCTTCTGGAACTCCCTGTTCAACACAGTGAGCATTTTCCTGCTGTCCGCCATTCCGCAGCTGGCCGTCGCGCTTTTCCTGGCTGCCGTGCTGGACCAGAACCTGAGGGCAAAGACCTTCTGGCGCATGAGCATCCTGCTGCCGTACGTCGTCACGCCGGTGGCCGTGGCCATGATCTTCACCAACATGTTCGGTGAGCAGTACGGCCTGATCAACAACATCCTGGGCAACTTCGGCCTCGATCCGGTGATGTGGAAGAACGAAACCTTCCCCAGCCATGTCGCGATCGCCACGATGGTCAACTGGCGCTGGACCGGCTATAACGCCCTGATCCTGCTGGCAGCAATGCAGGCGGTACCCCGGGATCTCTACGAATCAGCTGCGCTCGACGGCGCCGGCGCGGTACGCCGGTTCTTCAGCATCACACTGCCCAGCATCCGGCCCACCATGGTCTTCGTGGTCATCACGGCCACCATCGGCGGACTCCAGATCTTCACCGAACCCCGGCTGTTTGATCCCGCCAGCGCCGGCGGATCCCAGCGCCAGTTCCAGACCACCGTCCTGTACCTGTGGGAAATGGCCTTCCAGCGCCAGAACTTCGGCAAGGCATCCACCATCGCCTGGCTGCTCTTCCTGATCATCGTCCTGTTCGGCGTCATCAACTACCTCATTTCCCGGCGGATTGCCACGGCAGAGGCCGCCAAACCCAACCGGGCTGCCCGGAAACGCGCCGAAAGGACCAGACGATGAGCATCATTGAAGGGGCAGCGCCCACACCTGCTGAGACCCGCGCTCCCGGGCGGCCCACACCGGTCCAAAACGCCCGCAAGCGGTTCGGCGGTTCGGTGGGGAAGCCCGGATTCCTTACCTACGGCCTGCTGGTGGCGTTCCTGATCTCCTCGGCCTACCCGCTGTGGTGGTCCGTCGTGATCGGCAGCCGGTCCAATGAAGCCCTCGGTGAAACCTGGCCCCCGCTGCTTCCCGGCGGCAACTTCTGGAAGAACGCCGGCGAAGTCTTTGACACCGTGCCGTTCTGGCTGGCCCTTGGCAACAGCGTCCTGATTTCCTGCATCATCACCGTTTCCGTGGTGGGATTCTCAACGCTCGCCGGCTATGCCTTCGCCAAACTGCGCTTCCGGGGCCGGAACGGGCTCATGCTCATGGTGGTGGCCACCATGGCCATCCCCACGCAACTGGGCATCATCCCGCTGTTCATGGTGATGCGCACCCTTGGCTGGACGGGTGAGATCGGCGCGGTTGTGGTGCCCACGCTGGTGACGGCCTTCGGCGTCTTCTTCATGCGGCAGTACCTGGTGGACGTGATTCCGGACGAGCTCATCGAGTCCGCCAGGATGGACGGGGCCAGCATGATCTCCACCTTCTGGCATGTGGCGATCCCGGCCGCCCGGCCCGCCATGGCAATCCTGGGACTCTTCACGTTCATGACGGCCTGGACCGATTTCCTCTGGCCCCTGCTGGTGCTCGACGCCGGCAACCCCACCCTGCAAACGGCACTCAGCCAGTTGCAGTCTGCCCGCTACGTGGACTACTCCGTAGTCCTCGCAGGAGCGGTGCTCGCAACCCTCCCGCTGCTGGTGCTCTTCGTGCTGGCCGGCAAACAACTCATTTCAGGAATCATGCAAGGAGCAGTGAAGGGCTAATGGAGCATTCGACGTACATGAGGCAGTGGCCCGAGGGCTTTTTGTGGGGATCGGCGACGGCGGCCGCGCAGATAGAGGGCGCAGGCCAGGAAGGAGGCAAGGAAGATTCCGTCTGGGACCACTTTGCCCGGATTCCCGGCACCATCGCCAACGGCGAGAACCTCGACCAGGCAGCGGACCACTATCACCGGATGCCGCAGGACGTGCGGCTGATGAAGGAGCTGGGACTGGACTCCTACCGGTTTTCCACCAGCTGGGCCCGCGTGCGTCCGGGGGACAGGGCAGTCAACCGCGAAGGCCTGGATTTCTACTCACGGCTGGTGGATGAGCTGCTGGAAGCAGGCATCCTGCCGTGGCTCACCCTCTACCACTGGGACCTGCCGCAGGCGCTTGAGGAAAAGGGCGGCTGGGCCAACCGGGACACCGCCTACCGGTTCGAGGAGTATGCCAACGATGTGTACTCGGTGCTGGGGGACAGGGTCCGCCACTGGACGACGTTCAACGAGCCGTTCTGCTCGTCACTCCTCGGCTACGGGTCCGGTGTCCATGCTCCCGGCCGGCAGGAACCCGACGCTGCCATCGCGGCCGTGCACCACCAGCACCTGGCCCACGGGCTGGCTGTAAACGCCCTGCGGAGCCGCGGAGCAGAGCAGCTCGGCATCACCCTCAACCTGAGCAATTCGATTCCGCGGGACAGCCAGGATCCGGTGGACCTCGATGCGGCACGCCGGTTCGATTCCCTGCAGAACAGGATCTTCCTCGACCCCATCCTCCGCGGAAGCTACCCGGAAGACTCGATGCGCGACCTGGCCGCCTTTGGCCTGCAGGACGTCATTCTCCCTGGCGACCTCGGCATCATCAGCGCGCCGCTGGACTTCCTTGGGGTGAACCACTACCACGACGACCTCATCAGCGGCCACGCCGACGAGGCCGGAAGCGACGGCCACTCCGGTGGAGCCGAACGGCCACCAGCATCACCCTGGATCGGTTCAGAGCACATCGCGTTTCCAAGCCGCGGCCTGCCGCGGACGGCGATGGGCTGGGAGGTTAACCCGGACGGGCTGCGAACCCTGCTGGTCAGGCTGGGGGAGGAGTATCCCCAGCTGCCGCCGCTGTACATCACCGAAAACGGTGCGGCCTACGAGGACACCGTCAGCCCCGACGGCGGCGTTCACGATGGGGAGCGGACCCGGTTCATCCTGGACCACGTCGCCGCTGTTGGTGACGCACTGGACCAGGGCGCAGATGTCCGCGGCTACTTTGTCTGGTCCCTGCTGGACAACTTCGAATGGTCATGGGGGTATGGCAAGCGTTTCGGGATTGTGCGCGTGGATTACGGCACGTTCCAGCGCACCATCAAGGACAGCGGCAAGGCCTACGCCGGGCTGATTGCCGCCGCGAAGCGGGTTGCTTTAGAGCCTGCCGCATCCCTGCCCGCCTAAACTGAAATCCCGGCCCAGTGCCAGCTAGATCACGGAGCGAAGATTGTGAAGCCAGACCACAGCGGAAGCCGGCCAGCGCCCACCCTTGAAATGGTGGCAGCACTGGCGGGCGTTTCCCGTGCCACCGTCTCCCGGGTGGTCAACGACGTACCCAGCGTGGACGAGGACATCGCTGCCAAGGTGCGCCAGGCCATCCTTGCCGTGAACTACACCCCCAACAGGGCAGCCCGTTCCCTGGCCAGCAGGCGGCCCAACTCCGTCTCGCTCATCGTGCCGGAGTCCACGTCCAAGGTGTTCGCGGACCCGTTCTTCGCGTCGGTAGTGCAGGGCGTGGCGCTGTACCTTGCAGACACCGACTACACCTTGAACATGGTGATCGCCTCGGAGGCCAAACCGGAAAAGACCAGGGCCTTCCTGCTGGGCGGCAACGTAGCAGGCGCCCTGGTGGTGTCCCACCATGCGGGGGACAGGTCCTGGACCCACCTGAGCGACTACATCCCGATGGTGTTCGCCGGCAGGCCGCTGCGGGAGAGCGCCAGCTACTACGTGGATGTGGACAATGAGGCTGCAGCGGCCGGCGCCACGAGGTTGCTGATCGAGCGTGGCCGGAGCAACATCGCCACCATCGCCGGTCCCCAGGACATGCCGCCGGGCATCGACCGGGTCAACGGCTGGAAAAAAGCCATGGCGGCGGCGGGACTTGATGATTCCCTGATCGAGTACGGGGACTTCACGCTCGCGTCCGGAGCCAAGGCCATGCGGCGGCTGCTGGGAAGCGGGCGGCCGGTGGACGGCCTGTTCGTTGCCAACGACCAGATGGCTGCCGGTGCCTACACGGTGCTCCAGGAACGCGGGCTGCGCATACCGCAGGACGTCGCCGTGGTGGGGTTCGACGACGATTCCTTCGCTACCTCTGTAACACCCCAGCTGACCACGGTGCACCACCCGATTATCGAGATGGGAAAAAAGATGGCCGAGATCCTGGTGAATTTGATCGAGGGGAAGGACACCGACCGCGTGACGCAGATTCCCACGTCGCTTGTGGTCCGCGAGTCCGCCTGATGGGAGGGTCCAACAACAACCCGGCGGGCAGGGATGCGCGCACCTTGCGCTGGGGCATCGTTGCCACCGGCCGGATCGCGCACCGGGTCACCCGGGACCTGGCCTGCCTCGAAGATGCTGAGCTGCACGCGGTAAGTTCGCGGAGCGCAGGTTCCGCCGATTCCTTCGCCGGGCAGTACGGCTTTGCAGCCAGCTACCACGACATGCCCTCCGCAACCGGCTATCAGCAGTTGTTTGCGGACCCCGACGTTGACGTGGTCTACATCGCCACTCCGCACGCCCAACACTTCGAGGTTGCCCGCGCAGCCCTGGAGTCCGGGAAACACGTCCTGTGCGAGAAGCCGCTCACCATCAATGCCCGTGAGGCCATGGACCTGGTGGCGCTCGCGGACGAGCGGGGACTATTCCTGATGGAGGCGGTGTGGACCCGCTTCCTGCCGGCCACCCGCCGCGCCCTGGAACTGGTCCGCGACGGGGAGATCGGAGCGGTCCGCTGGGTGCAGGCGGACCTTGGGTTCCCCGCCGTGTACAACCCCGCGGACAGGCTGTGGGATCCGGCAGCCGGCGGCGGCGCCCTCCTGGATCTCGCGGTGTACCCGCTGACCTGGGCGGTGGCGGCCCTCGGGCTTCCCGCAAAAATCAGAGCCAACGGCCACCTGAACCAGGACGGCGTGGACGTGCAGAACACGCTCACCCTCGAGTACCCGGAAGGCGGCTCAGCCCAGCTCTCATCATCGCTGCAGGCTTCCGGCCCCGGCACCGCCACCCTGGGCGGCTCGGCCGGCTGGATCCGGACCGGTGCGCCCCTGTACAACCCGCGGATGCTGGAAATCTGCGGCCCCGACGGATGTATAAGGATCGAGGAATTCCCCGAGGAGACCGAAGGGTTCATCCATGCACTGCGGGAGGCGGGCCGCTGCATCCGGGCGGGGCTGCAGGAGAGCCCGTTGATGCCGTGGGCCGAAACTGTGCAGATCATGGGCTTGCTGGATGAAGCAAGGAACCAGCTGGGTCTCCACTATCCGAATGACGACCGACAGTTTTCCGCAAGGCCAGCCGCGGTGGTACCAACCGCTGGAGCTTCCTAGTGCCGCCTTAGAGGGCAGGCAGGATGTCCCTGGCCTCGCGGGCGTCCATGCCGGTGGCCTCCAGCAGGTCCACCATCAAGGGCCGGTACAGCATCACCACTGTCTCGCCCTCCAGGCGCTGGACTTCCAGGAGCTTCGGATGCAGCCGAAGCGCAATTTCGCTCAGCTCCCGGCGGGCCGTGCGCAGGTGGGCGCGGCGGACGCCGTCGTGCGTTTCCGCCAGCCCCAGCGACAGCTCGTCAATCGCGGCAGCGGTCTCCTGGAGCACCTCCGCGATGCTTTCGGTGGCCTCGTCCGACAACGCCGCGTGGTTGATGGCGCTGGTGAGCCGCCGCGCGAACACCCTGCTGTTGCGGAGGGCGAGGTCAATGAAGTCCAGCGACTGCTTCAGCTGGTCAAGTTCATCCCGGTGCCGGCGGTACGCTGGCGCCAGCCTCGCCACCTCGCCCGAAGCCCGTAGGGAATGCCGCATGCCGTCCACCAGCGGCTGGCAGTTCCGGCCCCGCACCAGCGCGTGCCATGCCCGGGTGGAATCACTGTCCGACAGCGCCTCAGCGCATTCGCGCAGCACCTCCGCAAGCTCGTGCAGCAGGTTCCGGACGTCCTTGCGGGGCTCCCGGCGCGGGTCCTTGGGTGCCACGATGGTTACCAGCAGGGCAAACAGGCCTCCTATGACGGCGTCGATGCTCCGGGTGAACGGCCCGCCGGACGGCGCCGGCAGCAGCACCACCAGCAGGGACTGCAGCGCCAGTTGGGTGGTAAAGATGTTGCCGCTGTCCAGGAAGCGGGCCAGCAGGATGGAGAACAAAAGGACGACGGCGGCCTGCCAGATCCCGCCGCCCAGCCAGTGCAGGAGCAGGTCGCCCACCGCGATCCCGATCGTGCAGCCCAGGCCCACCTCCAGCACCCGCCGCAGCCGCGGCTCACGGGAGAAGCCCAGGGCAATCAATGAGGAGGTGGCGGCGAACAGGGGGCCCGAGTGCCCCAGCACATACTCCGCAAAGGCATAGGCGCCAACCGCGCATACCGTCATCTGGATGGCCGGAACCAATGAATTGCGGCTGCGGATCAGCCCGGTACGGACCCTGCCGCGCAGGAACCGCCTGCCTGCTGAGAGTCCTGCTGCGGGGGCCATGCCGTCCAGTCTATTTGCTGCCCGTGGCCTTCCAGTTTGCAGTTTGCCCCTACGACCGCAGATGTGATCTGCGCAATGGGAACCCGGCAGTTTTAAGTCAATATCCCGTCGTCGTTAATCTTCCGTTTACCTTGGGCAGGGCATCCCTTTACCTGCGGCCCTTAACTTCGATGAAGGTACAAAACGTACGCATCGCGCTGCAGGGTTCTCCGTCCCTGTCCCGCACCTGAATAACCCTGGAAGGGGTACATCTAAGTGAAGGCACTCCGCATCGGCCGCCACGCGGCTATCGCTGTTATCGCAGCCGGCGCACTCGCGCTCACCTCCTGCGGTTCAGACAACGCCACCAACACCGCACCTGCCGGTGGCCAGACCTCGGGCACCAAGGTCACCGGCACCCTGACCGGGATTGGCTCATCCGCACAGGGCGCTGCAATGGACGCATGGAAGACCGGTTTTGCTTCCGCCAACCAGGGCGCCACCATTCAGTACTCCCCGGATGGCTCCGGCGCAGGACGTAAGGCCCTCCTCGATGGGTCGGCACAGTTCGCGGGAACGGATGCCTACCTGAAGGATGACGAGTACGAGAGCTCCAAGGCCGTCTGCGGCCCCGACGGCGCCATCAACATCCCGGTCTACATCTCCCCGATTGCTGTCGCGTTCAACCTGCCCGGCATCACGGAGCTCAAGCTTGACGCCGCCACCGTTGCCAAGATTTTCCGCGGCGAGATTGCCACCTGGAACGATCCCGCGATCGCCGCCCTGAACGAAGGCGTCAATCTTCCGGATCTGAAGGTCACCCCGGTGAACCGTTCGGACGACTCCGGCACCACCACCAACTTCACCGACTACCTGGCCTCCGCTGCCCCCGAGGTCTGGACGGACAAGTCCTCCGGCGTGTGGCCCGCGGGCCTGCAGGGTGAGAACGCCAAGGGCACCTCCGGTGTGGTCAAGACCGTCACCGACACCCCGGGCGCCGTGACCTACGCTGACGACTCCGCCGTTGGTGGCGACCTCGGCGTTGCGCAGATCAAGGTTGGCGAGTCCTTCACCACCATCTCCGCTGAGGCCGCAGCCAAGGCTGTGGACGCAGGTTCGCCGGTTGAAGGCCGTTCCGCCAACGACCTGTCCATCAAGCTGGACCGCAAGACCACTGCGGAGGGCGCGTACCCGATCGTGCTCGTTTCCTTCCACACTGTCTGCTCCACCTACGACAGCCAGGAGACCGTTGACCTGGTCAAGGCTTTCGAGAGCTACGTAGTTTCCGAGGAAGGCCAGCAGACCGCAGCGGATTCCGCCAAGTCGGCACCGCTGTCCTCCACTCTGGCCGAGAAGGCTGCCACGGCCATCGAGTCCATCAAGGTCAAGTCCTAACCAGCGCGCCACTAACCGGGTTCCCCGCCTGCCGAAAGGCAGTGCGGGGAACTTCGGTTTAGACGCACCAATATTCAGTGTCAGTAAACGATCGAAGGGCCGTCGAATGACCGCCACCTCCCTGAGCAGCACCCAGGGCGCCGGCCGTGCCGGTGACAAAGTCTTTTCCGGAGCCGCGCTGGCCGCCGGTTGCCTCATCCTCGCTGTCCTGTTTGGCGTGGCGCTCTTCCTGGTGGTCCAGGCCATTCCGGCGCTGACCGCCCCGGCCACGGAAATCCAAGGCGGCGAAGGGTTCTTCGCCTACATCTGGCCAATCGTCATCGGCACCATCATTGCGGCTGCCATCGCCCTGGTCATCGCCACCCCGATCGCCATTGGGGTTGCACTGTTCATTTCGCACTTCGCCCCGCGCCGCCTCGCGTCCGGCCTGGGCTACGTGGTGGACCTGCTCGCAGCCATCCCCTCAGTCATCTACGGCGCCTGGGGCGCGGCGTTCCTGGCCAAGGAAATCTCACCGGCCTACAACTGGCTCGCCGCGAACATGGGCTGGCTGCCCATCTTCCAGGGACCGGCCTCCGCCACCGGCAAGACCATCCTCACCGCCGGCATTGTTCTCTCAGTCATGGTGCTGCCCATCATCACCTCGCTGTCCCGCGAAATCTTCCTGCAGACCCCCAAACTGCACGAGGAAGCCGCGCTGGCGCTCGGCGCCACCCGCTGGGAAATGATCAAAATGTCCGTGTTCCCCTTCGCGCGCCCGGGCATCATCAGCGCCGTCATGCTGGGCCTGGGTCGTGCACTGGGCGAGACCATGGCAGTGGCCCTGGTGCTCTCCTCCGGCGCCCTGACCGCCAGCCTGATCCAGTCCGGCAACCAGACCATCGCCGCGGAGATCGCCCTGAACTTTCCAGAGGCAAGCGGCCTCAAGGTCAGCACGCTGATCGCCGCCGGCCTGGTCCTGTTCATCATCACCCTGGCCGTGAACATGATCGCCCGCTGGATCATCAGCCGGCACAAAGAATTCTCGGGAGCCAACTAAATGACCTCCACGCTTACCCCGGTCCGCAGCAAGCGCTCCGCACTCACCAAGGGCCAACTGCCCAAGTACGCCCCCTACGTGGTCCTGGCCGGCGCGCTCATCATTGGCGCGGCCATCCTGGCCCTGGTGGGCTTCAATGCCTTCGGCTGGGGCATCGTCTCGGCGCTGCTGTTCGCCGTCGGGCTGGTGTCCTGGAGCGCGGTGGTGGAAGGATCCCGCAAAGCCAAGGACAAGCTGGCCACCTGCCTGGTGGTCGGGTCCTTCCTGGTGGCGCTGCTTCCGCTGGTCTCGGTGATCTGGACCGTCCTGGCCAACGGCGTACCCGGACTGCTGACCCCCGGCTTCCTCAGCACCTCGATGAACGGCGTCACCGGCGTCTTCGACAACAAGGCGGTGGAGGAGGGCGCGCCGGTGGTAGGCGGTATCTACCATGCCCTGCTGGGCACCGTGCAGATCACCCTGCTGGCAACCCTCATCTCCGTTCCGGTCGGCCTGCTCACCGCCATCTACCTGGTGGAATACGGTAACGACGGCCGTCTGGCCCGGGCCATCACCTTCTTCGTCGACGTCATGACCGGTATCCCGTCCATTGTGGCCGGCCTGTTCGCCGCGGCCTTCTTCTTCGCCATAGTGGGCCCGGGCACCAAGACCGGCGCAGTGGCGGCCGTCGCCCTGTCGGTTCTGATGATCCCCGTGGTGGTCCGCTCCAGTGAGGAAATGCTGAAGATCGTACCCAACGAGCTGCGGGAAGCGGCTTACGCCCTGGGTGTCCGCAAGTGGCGCACAATCATCAAGGTGGTTATCCCGACGGCGATCTCAGGCATCGCATCCGGCGTCACCCTGGCTATCGCCCGGGTCATCGGCGAGACGGCACCTATCCTGGTCACCGCCGGCTTTGCCACCAGCATCAACTCGAACGTTTTTGGCGGCTGGATGGCTTCACTGCCCACGTTCATCTACACCCAGATCCTGAACCCCACCTCGCCGGCCAACCCGGACCCGTCCTCCCAGCGCGCCTGGGGCGCAGCCCTGGTGCTGATCATCCTGGTGATGGTCCTCAACCTGGCCGCACGGCTCATCGCCCGCTTCTTCGCGCCCAAGACTGGCCGCTGACGCACGTTTCCCTACCGCCCTGCCGGGCGGAAACCTAGACTCATTACATACCCAGCAAGTGAAGGAACACCATGTCTAAGCGCATCGACGTCAAGGACCTGAACGTGTACTACGGCGACTTCCTCGCCGTGGAGGACGTCACCATCAACATCGAGGCCAAGTCCGTCACCGCTTTCATCGGCCCGTCCGGCTGCGGCAAGTCCACTTTCCTGCGGACCCTGAACCGCATGCACGAGGTCCTTCCCGGCGCCCGCGTTGAAGGCGAGGTCCTGCTCGACGGCGACAACCTGTACGGCCCCGGTGTTGACCCGGTCACCGTCCGTTCGCAGATCGGCATGGTGTTCCAGCGCCCCAACCCGTTCCCCACCATGTCCATCCGGGACAACGTGCTGGCCGGCGTCAAGCTGAACAACAAGAAGATCTCCAAGGGTGAGGCCGACGTCCTGGTGGAACGTTCCCTGAAGGGCGCCAACCTGTGGAACGAGGTCAAGGACCGCCTCGAAAAGCCCGGCTCCGGCCTGTCCGGCGGCCAGCAGCAGCGTCTCTGCATCGCCCGTGCCATCGCCGTGGAGCCGCAGGTGATTCTCATGGACGAGCCGTGTTCCGCCCTTGACCCCATCTCCACCCTGGCCATTGAGGACCTCATCAACGAGCTCAAGGACCAGTACACCGTTGTGATCGTGACCCACAACATGCAGCAGGCCGCACGTGTCTCGGACAGGACGGCGTTCTTCAACATCGCCGGCACCGGAAAGCCCGGCAAGCTGATTGAGTATGGTGACACGCACACCATCTTCAGCAACCCCGTGCAGAAGGCTACTGAGGACTACGTCTCCGGCCGCTTCGGATAACCCCCGGCTACTGCTGCGCACGCCGCCGGCGTCTTTCGCAGGGTTTCAACCGTGAAGCTAGCCAGCTCGAAAAGTATTTAGTACGCTGAACTAGATACTTTCCGAGCTAGTAATAAGACGCCTAGGAGTTTGCATGACCCAGATCGCCAGCAATCCCAGGACCCATCAGCTTTACGGCTCAGCCCACGGTCCGGCCTTTAACCCCCAGCCGGTGGACGCCTTCGCCCTTGGGTTTCCCATGCTGCAGGACGTGGCGGCCGAGCCTTTGGCGCCGGCGGGGCAGGCCGTCCCGGACTCCGGAGACAGTGGAGACAGTGACCTGCTGGCGGCCGTCTGGCGGACCAGCTCTCATCTCGAAAGCATGCAGTGGGAGCTCGATGCGGCGCAAGCGGCCCTGATGCAGGCACTGCGGCAGGCCGCGGGCGCCGGTGTGGGGCAGGACCAGCTGTGCAAGGCGGCGAATCTGACAACCGGGGAGCTGGCGGAGGTCCTCGAGGAACTGCCGCCCGCCTTTCCGGCAGCGCTATAGCGCATGCGGCGGAAGCCGCGGGGCTATTCCGGAACTTCCAGCTGGAAGCCGCAGCGGCAGCGCAGGACCCGGGTGGGCAGGCATACGGCGCTGAGGCCGCTTCCGCTGTTGCTGCTGCGGTAGCAAAGCCGCTCAATTTCGAACTCGGCCTCTTCCATGGGGAAGCCGCAATGGATGTAGTCGTCGCCGAACATGATCACCTGCGCCATCCATCGCACCTGGTGCAGGGCAGCGGCTACGTCGGACGCATAGGCGAGGTGCTCCTGGAACAGGCTGCAGTCGTTGCAAGTGTAGGAGACCGTGACGAGGTCGCCGCCCCCCGCCCCGAGAGCCGTGATGGCGTGGATGGTGAGTTGGTGTTCGGTTCCGCAGGTCTCGCATCGGAGCTGCCGCGGCTGGGGCGCAGGGCGGCGCGAATCCGGGAAGGACATGGTGCCTGCTCTTTTCCGCAATGTGCATCCAAGCCGCCGATTGGCTGCAGCGGCGAACGCCCGCGGGGCCTGCACACGGCGGCGGGCGGCTGTCCCCGGCATTGCCAAGGGACGTACTTTTGAATCTACGTCACCCGCGGCGGGCTGTACAGGGCTGCAAGGTACCGCCCGGGACGGCTGGCCGCCGCTCAGCCGGCCAGCGGCGACATGGCCAGTGCCAACACGAACGCAGTGGCGGCCGTGGCGGCGGGGGTCAGGGCCCAGAGCCCCAGGATCCGGATGACCAGCTTCCGGTTGGTCACCGAAAAGTGCTGGTTCTCGCCCGCGCCAATGACCGCCGAAGTGACGGTGTGGGTGGTGGACAGTGGCCAATGCAGGGCGATGGCGCCCACAAAAAGCATGATTGAACTCCAGATCTGGGCCGTTGAGCCCCGCAACGGATCAACGCGCGTGACCTTGTAGCCGATGGTGTGCGAGATCCGCCACCCGCCGCCCAAGGTCCCGGCCGTAATCATCACCGCGGACACCAGTGCAACCCACAGGGGGATGGTCCCGCCGTCGGTATAGCCGGCGGCCAGCAGGGCAAGCAGCAGCACCGCGCTGACCCGCTGGCCGTCCTGCAGGCCGTGGCCGAATGCCACAGCCCCCGCAGCGATGGCCTGGCTGCGGCGGAACCGCTGGTTCACCACATTGGGCTGGGTGTACCGCGCCGCCCAGGTGGCCGGAAAAACCATCAGGAACGCCCCGCTGTAGGCCACCAGCGGGGACAGGACCAGGGGGAGGACCACCTGGAACAGCAGCGACTGGTCCACGCCGCCCACGCCTGCCCCGCCCACGGCGAGGCTGGCCAGCCCGGCACCCGCAAGGCCGCCCACCAGGGCATGGGTGGAGGAAGCGGGAATGCCACGCCACCACATCAGCAACCCCCATGCGGAAGCGCTGAGTAGCCCGGCAACCAGGATGCTCAGGCCATCCGTTCCAGGCGGCAGCGTGATCCAGTGCTGGCTCACCGCGACAGCCAGGGTGGCGCTCAGCAGGGCGCCAATGAAGTTGAAGAAGGCGGCCAGCAGTACTGCCACACTGGGGGTGAGCGCCCGGGTGCGCGTAGCCAGTGCCACGGCATTGGAGACATCCCGGAAGCCGTTGAGGAAGGCAAACCCGGCGGTCAGCAGGACCACAACGCCGAAGATGGCTGCCACCACCTCAGGATTCCTTGACGATGATGCTGCCCACTTGCGTGGCGATCCGCCGCATATCCTTGGTGACTTCCACCAGCTGGTTGGCGACGTCCCGGTTGCGGGAGTACTGCGCCCATTTCATGTCGGTGATTATGTCCGCCACCCATAGGCGGTGGGTCCTTTCGGCCCGCTTCGCCAGGCGGAGGATCTCGATCCAGTAGTCCTCGAGGTCGTCCAGGTTGTCCAGCCGGCGCATGGCATCCACGGTCAGCTCAGCCTGCCTGCTGATGATCTCCAGCTGGTCCGCTGCGCGCCGGGGCAGCCGGTCAAGCTTGTACAGGGCCACCAGTTCCGCGGCGGCGTCCATCTTTTCCATCGCTTCATTGAGGTAGCGGGAGAGCGCGTACATGTCCTCGCGGGGGAGGGGGTTCACGAAGCTGGTGCGCATGTGGGTCAGGAGGGCGAACTGCAGTTCGGAGCATTTGGCCTCGTGGTTGTGCATGTCCTCGACCAGCTTGGAATGATCGGCTGCGGGAACGCCGAGGATCTCGGCCAGCGTGCCCCCGGCCAGCACAATCTGCTGCGCCATCTGCGAGAGAAGGTTCAGCCCGGCGGGCTCCTGGGGAAAAAGGCGCAGCTTCACGTGGTTCCGTCTCCGGGGAAAGTACAGGGCGGGGATTGCTGCCGTGTGACTTGACCCCGGCAGGCAACTGACGCTAACTCTACCGGGCCGTAACTGCACCCTTGAAATGGGAAAACAGGAAAAGGGCAGAAAAATGGTGCCGAACCGGATACGCCTCTCGGCGGTAGGCCGCTCTAGGCGGCTGAGTTTTGAAGCCCGGGGGTTTCGCGGTCCGACACCAGTTTCAGTGTTCTACGATGCCGCTCCCAAGTCAATCTTGACAGTTGGGCCGTGATGGCGATCCGGCCAAAATGGCAGGCCGGCGGGCCAGCAGGGTGCGACTTGACGGAATCAGTCCAGCTCGCCCAGCCGCCACGCGTTGGCGGCGTGCTCCAGGTCCTCCGCGGTCTTGACCAGCTGGTGCGAATTGCGGGTCAGCTTGCTGGCGTGGGCCTCGTTGGCGTGCTCGGCGCCGTCGGCGATGGTCGCCTGGCCCAGTGCCACTACGCGGCAGAAGGCGGCGGACCGTTCCAGTGCGACGTCGAACTCGCCGTCGAACGCTCCGGAGAGGATGGCGTCGGCCATGGCGGTCATCTCGTCCGCGCCGGGAGGCTCGGCTGCTCCGGCCACCACGTTGGAGACCTGCGCCGTGTCCCTGCCCGCCCGGAAGTACACGGAAATGCGCTCGGGGTCCTGGACCGTGGCCGCCCGCAGCGCGTACAAGCGCCAAAGCGCGCCGGGAAGTGAACGTGCCGGGCTTTCGGCCCACATCTCTGCGATGGCCTCCAAGCCCTGTTCATCGGCGAGCTTGACCAGGCGCTGGGTGACTACGGGGTCGTCGCTGTCCCGGCCGTGGCGGACCAGCGCCTGGGCGGCAAGGTGTGCGGCCTCTGAAACCCGGGCGGGATCGGCGCCGCCGGCGAAGGGCTCAAAGTCGATGGGAGCGAAGGGTTTGGGCTTGTGGTGCCGGTGCGCGCCACCGTAGGGACTTGGTCCTGCTTGCTCACTCATGCCCCCACGCTACTCCTGTGCCGTGCCGGATACGAGCGTCCCCGGCCCTTCCGGAAAAAGCCCGACGGCGGTGTTCGGCAGGCGTGCGAAGGGGCCGGAACCATGCGTTAGAGTATTAACGTCCAGAAATGGATTGGGCTGGGCGGTACGACACAAACATGTTGAACCGGCCGGCAGGGGCCTTTAGCTCAGTTGGTAGAGCATCGGACTTTTAATCCGTGGGTCGTGGGTTCGAGCCCCACAGGGCCCACCCGCACGGCAGGCCGGAGGCGATTCGCCTCCGGCCTGCCGTTTGTATTGCAGGGACAATAGGCTCATGGCAAAAAGCAGCAAGGGCAGGATGCCGCGTCTGGAAGATGTGGCGGACGTGGCGGGTGTCTCCCACCAGACAGTTTCGCGCGTGGTCAACAACCACCCCAACGTCAGCAAGGCCACCCGCGAAAAAGTGGAGGCGGCCATCGCGGAACTGGGCTACCGGCGGAACACTGCGGCCCGGAGCCTGGTGACCCGGCGCTCGCAAACCATCGGGGTCCTGGCCAACGAGCTGTCCCAGTACGGTCCGGCCAATACCCTCCTCGGCGTGGAGCACGCCGCCCGCGACGCCGGCTACTTTGTCAGCATCGCCGCGCTGCGCGAGATCAGCCGGGAGGCGATCGCGGACGCCATCAGCCACTTCATGGACCAGGCAGTGGACGGGATCGCGGTGCTGGTCCCGCACTCGGACACCTTGAAGGCCCTCGACGAGATGACGCTTTCCGTGCCCGTGGTGGCCGTCGGATCCCTCGGCAACAGCAACGTCAGCGGTGCCATGGTGGACCAGCGGCGGGGCGCCCAGCTCGCCGTCGAACACCTCATCGGGCAGGGGCACCGGCAGATCGGCCACCTATCCGGGCCGCCGGACTGGACGGACGGCGCCGAACGGGCCGAGGGCTGGCGCAACGCGCTCCGCACCGCCGGCCTGCCGGACGCGCTCCTGGTGGAAGGCGACTGGAGCGCTGGCAGCGGCTATCGGATCGGCCGGAGACTGGCGGAAACGCGCAGCGCCACGGCAATCTTCGTGGGCAACGACCAGATGGCCCTGGGCCTGCTGCGGGCGTTCGCAGAGGCGGGCGTCCGCGTGCCCGACGACGTCTCCGTGGTGGGTTTCGACGACCAGCCGGAATCGGGGTACTTCACCCCGCCCCTCACTACCGTGCGGCAGGACTTCGAGGAGCTCGGCCGGCGCTGCATGGACATTATGCTGAAAGAAATCGAGGCGGGGGCGGCCGTCAGCTCCACCATCGTCACCCCGGAGCTGGTGCTGCGGGCCAGCACGGCGCCGCCGGCAGCGGCGGGGTAGAGCCGGCGCACCCCGTCCGAAAAATTTGCCCGAAGATTTTTCCATGAATCTGCATCCAACTCCCGGCCTGCACCAGTAGTAGGGGTGTAAGCAAAAAACGCCCGCAAACGCGGGCCGATGAAGGAGAAGGACATGCGCAACAGAATCTTCACAGCAGGTGCCGGTGCAGCGGCAATTGCGGCAGCAATCGCTCTCGCCGGCCCCGCCCAGGCAGCCGAAGGGGACGCCCAGCTCTCCGTGCTGCACGGCGTTCCCGAACTCACCGTAGACGTCTGGGTCAACGGCGAACGGACCCTGGATGATTTCACCCCCGGCACCCTGGCCGGACCCCTGGCACTTCCGGCCGGCGCCTACGAGCTCGCCATCACTGCCTCGGATGCCGCCGATGCCAGCGCAGCAGTGATCGGGCCCGTCAGCGTCAACCTGGCGGCCAACGGCAACTACACCGCCGTGGCCAACCTCGACGCCGGCGGCAACCCCACCGCCAACCTCTACACCAACGACGTTTCGCAGATCGCGGCAGGCAAGGGCAAACTCACCGTCCGGCACGCAGCGGCAGCACCCGCCGTCGACGTCCTGGCCGGTGGTACGGCGGTCATCTCCAACCTGGCCAACCCGAACGAGCAGACCCTGACCCTTGACCCCGGCACCATCCCGGCAGCCGTCGCGGCCGCCGGCACCACAACCCCGGTCATCGGACCTGCGGACGTCACCGTCGCAGAGGGCACGCACACCATCGTCTACGCATGGGGCAGCCTGGCCAACAACAACCTGCAGCTGGCCGTCCAGACCATCGAAGGCATGCACTCCTCGCCGGGTTCGGTCCCGGGTGCACTTGACGGCTCCGCCAATGCTGCTTCAGCAGCACCGGCAGAACCTGCCGCACTCGCCCTGGGCTTCGGCGCAGCAGCCCTGGCCCTCGTGTTCGCCGGCATGGGCGCGGCCCGGGCCATCGGAGCAGCCCGCGCACAGCGGTAACCAGGAGCAACAACCAGTCACACAACATTGCAGCAGGAAGCAGGCCGCCCGGTTCCAGCCGGGCGGCCGGCGCCTGATTCAACAGCGGCAATCCTTCGGCGGCCGCGGGAAGGCGAAGAAATGAACAGCACCACGACGACGGCAGGGGAGTCCCGCCGTCGTTCCTCCGGTTTCGCCAGCGCTGCCTTCCTCGCTGCGGCTTTGCTTCTCCCGGCCTGCGCGCCGGCGGGGCAGGCGCAGGATCCTGCGCCGGCCGCTGCC